>JALYKU010000187.1 GCA_030774595.1 Chloroflexota bacterium
CCTTCACCGGCGACACGGTGAACAGCAACACCGGCACGACCTACCGCAACAACAAGGTCAGCAACGCCAGCAACGGTTTCTGGCTCTCGTATGGGCAACGCAACACGTTCACCAACAACGGATTCCAAAGCGTCGGGACGTGGACGCAGAACAACGACCCAAGCTACGACCCGAGCAGCGACGTGACGACCGGCGCGTACGGCTACTGAGCGACTGTTCCCACCTGGACGGACCGGCCCACCGGACGGACCGATGTCAGCCAGGGCGGACGGCGCGGCGCGATCGTCACCGCTTCCCTACCCGCCGACCGCCGTCAGGATCCGCGCGAGGAGCTCGCGGTATCGAACGGCGAGCGGCTCCGGGCTATAGCCGTCCTCGGCGATGTGAAGGACGTAGTCGAGGATCGAGATCGCTTGGATCGCTCGCGTCTGCTGCGGAGTGAGACCGAAAGGTCGCGATCGGGCCTCGGACTCCAACCGTCCCGCAGCCTGGACCGCGCTCCAGCCCGCGAGCAGGAAACCGGACTGCAGCCTGTGATGGAGCGCGTCGACGAGCGGGAGGCCGTCCTCGCACCACCATTCCCAATCGAAAGCCCGCAGGCGCGAACCCTCCGCGCGCAGGTTCCAAGGGGCGAAGTCACCGTGCACCATCACGCGCGGCAGCTCGACTTCTTCGACAAGGGCTATGAGGCGCCGGAGCATCGACGCATCGGCACCTGTCGCTCGCTCGCCCAGGTTGCGGACGAACGCGCTCGTGCTCACCGGCCGCCGATGGTCGCCGGCGCCCAGAGCGCGAAGGAACCGGTCATGCGCGCTC
This sequence comes from Chloroflexota bacterium, assembly GCA_030774595.1. The sequence goes on from JALYKU010000187.1 coordinate 817, forward strand.
GCGAGCGTCGCCGGCCCACGTAGTCCGCGCAGCGGCTCCTGTAACGTCACATAGGTGCCGACGACTTCCGTCTCACCGAGCAGGCGCGGTCCAAGGTCAGCTGTTTCCGGGCGCTCCGCCAGGGTCTTCAGCGCATGCGCCTCGCGGCGCAGGGGATCTCGGCGCTCCGGCTCACGCGCGAGCTTCGCGAAGGCGACCGCCTTACCTGCGGCGTCCAGCGCGACGGCGATGGGCTTGGGGCGCGCGCCCGCAGCCCCTCGAGCCAGGCCGAGGCGGACGGGCCTGCCGATCGTCTGGCCCATCCATGACTCCAGCGGCGGCGTCGACCGTGCGGAGAGCCACAGAACGTGCCGGTACCAGACCGGCGCTCCAAGCCGCGCAGCCAAGCGGGCGAGCGCGTACTTCGCGCGCCCGGCGCGCCGGTACGGCGCGTGGAAGGCGAACGCGCCGGCCGCGATGGGGCCGGCGTCGAGGGGGATGAGCCATCTCGGCTGCTCAGCGTCAGGGAGGGCGGCAAATCGCCTGTGGTACGAGAAGCCGAGGGAACGGCCTGGTGGGCGGCGACCGAGGGGATCGAGGACGATCACCACGTCCGCACGGCGAAGCTCCTCATCCGGCAGGCTACCCCGGCCTCGAACGATCACCGCCTCTGGAGCGAACAGCGGATGAAGCATCGCCGCGACCGAATCCGCGACCGTGAGCGCCATCTCGTTCTCCCAGGATCCCATCGCCCTTATGCGCACGAGCACGTCCTGCGCCTCGTCGCCGCTTCCCACAGTGTCGCTGTACGCGGCCGGCGCCGCCCGAGCTACTGATGCGCGTGCTCATGCTTCACAATTCGTATCGGCTGGCCGGCGGCGAGGAGCGCGCCGTGCTGGAAGACCGGGCGCTTCTCGAGTCGCGTGGCCACGAGACGCGGCTGTACCAGCGCAGCTCGGACGAGATCCCGCAGGGCAGCCTGACAGGTAAGGTTGCGCTCGCCGCCGGCGTCGCATGGTCCGCGCAAAGTTATCGTCGGGTGCGCGCGTTGGTCCGCTCATGGCAGCCGGACGTGGCGCACTTCCACAACATTTTTCCGCTGATCTCACCATCGGCGTACGCGGCGTGCCGCGCCGAAGGCGTGCCGGTCGTGCAGACGCTGCACAACTACCGGCTCGTGTGCGCTCCCGGGACCCTGCTCCGCGAGGGCCGGGTTTGCGAGCTGTGCGTCGGGCGGGTGCCATGGCCGGCCATCAAGTACGCGTGCTACCGGGGCTCCAGGGCGGAGTCGGCCGTGCTGGTGTCCGCAATCTCCGCACATTCCTTCGCGGGTACGTGGCGGCGTGACGTGGACGCCTACATCGCCCTGACCGAGTTCGGCCGGCGGATCTTCATCCGCGGGGGCCTTCCCGACGAGCGCTTGTTCGTGCGGCCGAACGCGCTACGCACCCCCGGACCGGTCCCCTATGGGGGAGCTCGCTCGGCCGTGTTCGTCGGGCGACTGTCGCCCGAGAAGGGAATCCGCGTGCTGCTCGACGCCTGGTCGCGCATCCCCGAGATTCCCCTCTCAGTGATCGGCACGGGGCCTCTGCTTGAGGAGGTGCGGACTCGTGTCGCTGGTGCCGACCTGCACCACGTCGAGGTCACGGGTGAGCTCCCGCACGATCAGGTGTTCTCGCGGCTGCGCACGGCGGGAATGCTCATCTTTCCCTCTCTTTGGTACGAGGGCTTCGGCTACTCGCTGCTGGAGGCGCTGTCGACGGGCGTGCCGGTGATCGCTAGCGATCTTGGCGCTCAGGCGGAGGTCGTTCGGGACGGCATCAACGGGCTTCTCTTTCCGCCCGGCGATGCAGATGCGCTCGTACGGGCGGTCCGGCGCCTGGCGGGATCGCGTCAACTCGCCGACCATGTCGCCCGAGGCGCGCACGAGATATACGCCACCCACTACTCCGCCGCCGAAAGCTACGCTCGCCTCATGGAGGTCTACGACCAGGTGGGCGCGTTCCGCGTCGGCTGAGCTGCACGGTCCGACCCCGGAAGTGAGTTTTCCGAACGAAGGGGGCTGACGGACCGTGACCGAGGGCCCTGCTGCCTCGCGCCGTGCCTGCGCCCGCTCGAATACTGGCCTCCGTATTGCTAAGTTGTTCCGTGATGAGTCTTCTGACCAAGTCCTCTCGCGACGGAGTGGTGCGGGCGGTCGCACGCCGCCTGATACCGATCCTCGCGGCCGGCGCGCTCGGAGCCGGCTCCGCCTTCGCGGTCAGCCAGACCATCCCACGGGAGTACAAGACCACAAGCCAGCTCTTCGTGTCCCTTGGTTCGGCGCCAACGGGAGGCATCGATTTGGGACAGGCAGGGGTCGCAGCGCGCAGCTATAGCCAGCTTGGCATCGCCGAGGTAGTTCTGCGGCCGGCCATGGAGCGGGTCGGCGACTCCGACATCAAGAAATTCCGCGGGAGCACCGAAGTGGTCCAGCCACGGGATGCACCGATCATCAACGTGACGTTCAAAGACCGCGATCCACAACACGCCGCTGATGCCGCGAACGCGATCGCCGAATCCTTCATCAATCAGACGCGGAACCTGCAGTCGACCCTGGTGGGCCCCGCTCGATCGCAGCTCGAGGAACAGATCGCCACGCTCCAAGCGCAGATCAAGGATGGCGACGCCCGCTTGGCCGCGCTGCGAACGGACTTCGCCAGGACGCCCAGTCGTCCGGATCTTCAGGCACAGATCACCCAGCTCGATATGTCGCTGCAGACATTGCGACAGTCGCTGGCGCAACTCCTCCAGACCCGGGACAACATGCAGCTCGCGGCGGCCAACTCCCTCAACACCCTATCGCTCTGGCAGCCGGCGATCCCTCCTCCCGACCCAGACTCTCCGCGCCCGCTCCTCAACACGGCGGTCGGAGGCATCGCCGCAGCGATGCTGGCCATCCTGCTGATCGCGGTTGTGTCGTACATCGACGACCGGATCCGGGATTTCGAAGGCATCCGCGCTCGCCTCGGCATCTCGCCCCTCGCGGAGATCATCAAGACCGGCAGCCCCGATTCGCCGTCGGGCAAGCTGTACCTTCGCGACCAGCCAAGGGCGCCGGTGGGCGAAGGATTCCGTTCGCTTCGCGCCAACGTGATCTTCGCGAGCGTCGACCGCGAACCGCGACGGATCCTCGTCACCTCGGCCGTCATGAACGAGGGCAAGTCCGTTGTGAGCGCGAACCTCGCATTGGCGTTCGCGGAGGCCGGGACCACCGCAGTGCTGCTCGACGCGGACCTCCGGCGACCATCGCAGCACAAGCTGTTCGAGCTGAACACTCGCGGCGGCCTGACGGCGCTCCTCGCTGAGAAGACACTGCTGCGCGCGCACCTGGACCGCTACCGCATCTCCGAGCGTCTGTTCGTCATCCCCGCGGGCGCGCTCCCCCCGAACCCTGGAGAGATGATCGCCTCGGCCAGGATGGCCGACCTCATGCGGCAGTTGCCCGAGCTTGTGGACGGCATCCTCATCGTGGACACGAGCCCACTTCTCTTCGCCGCCGACTCGCTCTCGCTCGCACCGAAGGTCGACGGCTGCGTCCTCGTGATCGACGCCGGGCGCACCGGAGCGCGAGAGGCCGGACGCGCCGTCGAGGCGCTGCGCGGCGTGCGCGCGACGATCCTCGGCGCGGTCCTGAACAAGGTGCCGCTGAACGAGATGGCATACGAATACCGAGCGGCCACGGAGGGGAAGGGCGGAGGCCCGAAGCCGCGCGCGACCGCGGAACCGCCGGGGGCGACCCGCTAGCCTAGCGGCGGCCAGCCGCGCGCGACAGCGCGAACAGAACCGTCGCGGCCACTGACAGCAGCGACCAGCTCACCAAGATGACGACCGGGTTCGTGCGCGACACGCCGTCAATGATGCCCATCGCCGCCAGCGCGCCGATGAAGAGGATCATCGCCTTGCCCACCGCGAAGAGCCATCTCGTGAGGGTCGACGGCGCCACGAGGCGCGCGGCAAGGCCAAGCGGTCGGATCACGCCGTGTCGTTCCTCCGCCACGCTCACAGCACCGAGGCTACTCCCGCCCGCAAGACCGGCAAGCGTGCGCCGTCATGCCTGCACTCAGCCCGTCGGATACAGTGGCGCGCCGGTGCCAGCCACGCCTCTCTTGTCCCGTCACCGCCACACCCTCGCGCTCCTTGGGTTGTTCTGCCTGTTCTGGGTCGTCGGTCTGGGCGTCGACACACGGACCACACTGGCCCAGCAGGCCCTTCTCGGAGCCGCCACGTGGGCCTTCCTGGCCATCGCCCTCTGGCTGGAGTCGCCCGCCGTGCGGCTGCAGGTCGGGGTGCTGGTGGGCGTCGCCACGGCCCTCGAATGCCTTGGTTCGATCGTCTGGGGCGCGTACACGTACCGTCTGGGCAACCTCCCGCTCTACGTTCCCGCCGGCCACGGCCTCTTCTACCTCGTCGCGCTGCGCACCGCGGCGCTGCCCTGGCTCGCGCGGCACGCCCGCGCCATCGCATCGGGCGTCCTCGTCGCAGCCACGCTCTGGATGCTCCGCGGCCTCGTGGCCCCACCGCTCCCCGACCTCCTGGGCTTCGTGACGTGGGCGATCTTCATGCGCTTCATGCTCCGCGGGCGTTATCCGCTGCTCTATGCGCTGAGCTTCGTCCTCACGATGGCCCTCGAGTTCTACGGCACGTCGCTCGGCGTGTGGCGGTGGTCGCCCCTGCTCCCCGGGCTGTGGCTCCCCGCGGGTAATCCGCCGACGGGCATCGGCGCGGGGTACTGCGCGATGGACGCGCTCACGCGCCGGATCGTCGCCAGCATCGGCCATGCGCGGCTGCGGCGGCGCGCCGCTGGCTCCGCGGCCGCGTAGCGCGACCTCGAGAGCGCCGAGCTCGGATACCACCATCCGCGCGCGTCAAGAGGCTCGAGCGGGTGGCGTGGACCGCGACATTCGCGGAGTCGTGCGCGTCAGGCCAGCGCGAGCGGGTCCTTCGCCGCGTCGCCGGCGCCGAGGATGAAGTACTCGCGCGCGAACATCGCGGCGCGGCGCTCCGCCGGGAGAGCGCGCATCCAGTCCGGCACCTGGGTCGCGTGCGCGGCGATGGCGCGGCGCTTGGCGTCGATCCAGGGAGTGACGTCGACGGCCGCGGTGATCTCCTCGTCGGCGACCCCCACCTCCGGGTCGAGCGAGGTCATCAGCCCTTCGATGTTGTTCCGGCGCATCTCCTCCGCCCACTGTCGGAGCACGCCGCGCGGGATCGCGCTGAACCAGAGGCGCGCGCCCGGCCGCGCGGCTCGCCCGAACGCCGCAGCGGCGTGCCGGTGTATCGCGATGTGGTCGGGATGGCCGTACCCGCCGCGCTCGTCGAAGGTGAAGACGGCGTCGGGCTCGACCTCGCGCATGATCTCGACGAGCCGGCCGGTGACCTCCTCGGAGTCCGCGTTCGCGTAGGCGCGGGGATCGGCGTTCTCCGGCGTGCCCGCCATCCCGGAATCGCGATAGCCGAGGAAGCGCACATCCGCGACGCCGAGCTCGTCGCACGCAGCGCGCAGCTCGCTCTCGCGCTGTTCGCCGAGGGTCTCTGGAGTCGCCAGCGCGGGGTCGGCGATCTCGCCGACCTCCCCGCGCGTCGCCGACACCGCGGTCACCTTCCAGCCGGCCTCGACCGCGCGCGCGAGCGTTCCGCCGATCCCGAACGTCTCGTCGTCGGGATGGGCGAACACGGCGAGGGCCCGCGGGGCCGCTCGGCTCACGCCTGAACGCCGCCGCGGGTCATCGGCAACGGGTCGAGGACGCGGCGGAGATCCTCCTCGGGCAATACATGCTCGTCGAGCGCGACCTCGAGGAGGCTGCGGCGCTCGGCGAGCGCGCGCGTCGCCAGGGCGGCGGCCTTGGCGTAGCCGATGTGCGGCGACAGCGCCGTCACCAGTAGCGCTGGGCTCGCGTCGATCAGCTCCCGCGCCCGTTCCCGGTCCACGCGCATCCCCTCGGCGCACTTGGTGCGGAAGGCGCGGACGGCGTTGGCGAGGATCGTCGCGGAGAAGCACAGGGCGAAGTTGATCCCCGGCATCATGACGTTGAGCTCGAGCTGCCCCGCCTGCGCGGCCAGCATGACCGCGGTGTCGTTGCCGATCACCTGGTAGCAGACCTGGTCGAGCATCTCGGCCATCGCGGGGTTCACCTTTCCAGGCATGATCGACGACCCGGGCTGCACCGCCGGAAGGATGAGCTCGCCGAAGCCGGTGCGCGGCCCCGACACGAGCAGCCTGATGTCGTTCGCGATGCTCGACAGCTCGATCGCGGCCGTCCGCATGCCGCTCGAGGTGCGGACGAACGGCGCCATCGACTGCATCGCCGCGAAGAGGTCGGCCGCCGGCACGATCGGCTCGCCGAGCCACTCGGCCAGCGTTCCGCAGACCCGGACCCGGAACTCCGCGTCGGCGTTCAGCCCGCTGCCGGCGGCAGTCCCGCCGATCCCGAGCTCGCGCAGCTCCCCTCGCCCGGCGCGGACGTGCGCCGCGGCGGCCCGCAGCCGCGTCGCCCATCCGCCGAACTCCTGCCCGAAGGTGATCGGCACCGCATCCTGAAGGTGCGTGCGCCCCGGCTTGACGCAGTCCGCGTACTCGCGCGCTTTCGCCTCGAAGGTGGCCGCGAGCCGCTCCAGCTCGTCGCACAGCGGCGTCGTCAGCTCGAGCATCGCGAGCCTCATCGCGGTGGGCGTCACGTCGTTCGTCGACTGCGCCATGTTCACGTGGTCGTTCGGGTCCACGTGCTCGTACGTCCCGCGGCCCCCGCCGAGGATCTCGTTCGCGCGGTTCGCGAGGACCTCGTTGGTGTTCATGTGGTGCGACACGCCGGCGCCCGCCTGGAACACGTCCACGACGAACTGGTCGGCGTGCCGCCCCGCGAGGACCTCGTCCGCGGCGGCCGCTATCGCGTCGCGTCTCTTCGCGTCCAAACGGCCGGCCTCGCCGTTCGCGAGCGCGGCCGCCTTCTTCACCAGGACCGTGGCGCGGACGAAGGCGGGGAACGCCCGGAGCCCGCTGATCGGGTAGTTCTCGATCGCCCGCTGCGTCTGCGCGCCCCACAGCGCGCCGGCCGGGACCTCCACCTCACCGAGCGTGTCGCGCTCGCGTCTGGTTTTCATACCCGAGGGCTAGCATAGGTTTCCGAAACGATGCAGAAGAACCGACTCTCGTGGATGATCGGCGGGCCGCAGGGCAGCGGGATCAACGCATCCGCCGAGGTGTTCGCGAAAGCCTGCAGCCGGGCCGGCCTCCACGTGTTCGCGAACATCGAGTACCACTCGAACATCATGGGGAAGCATTCCTTCTACCGCGTGCGCGTCAGCGAGGAGCCGATCCGCTCGCATCAGGACACCGCGGACATCCTCGTCGCGCTCGACCACGAGACGCTCGCCGGGGACGGCGATCACCGCCGCTGGCCGACCCATTACGGCCACCTCGTCGACATCGCCCCGGGCGGCGGCGTCGTGTACGACAGCGCCGTCGCGTTCGATCCCGCGGCGAGCGGCCGCGAGGACCTGCGCTTCTACCCCGTGCCGTTCCTCGAGATCATCGCGGCCGCGCTCGGCGAGGTCGGGAAGGGGGACCAGGCCAGGCGCTACGAGATCATGAAGAACACGGTCGGCCTCGGCGCCTCACTCGCGCTCTGCGACTACCCGTTCGACCTCGTCGCGCAGGTCATCCTCGACGGCTTCAAGGGAAAGCGCGCCGAGGTCGGCCAGCTGAACGTGCGGGCGGCGAAGCTCGCGTTCGACCACGTTCGGGAGCACTTCGGGAGCGATTTCCCGTACACGCTGAAGCCGCACCGGCGCCCGAAGCCGCGGCTCCTGGCCAAGGGCTACGAGGTGCACGCGATCGCCAAGCTGCGTGCGGGATGCGCGTTCCAGACGTACTACCCGATCTCGCCGGCGACGGACGAGAGCGTCTTCCTCGAGCGCCACCAGCGCGACTTCAACCTCCTGGTCGTGCAGTGCGAGGACGAGATCGCGTCGATCAACATGGCGGTCGGCGCGGCCCACATGGGCGTGCGCGCGTCGACCGCGACAAGCGGGCCCGGCTTCGCGCTGATGGTCGAGGGCATCGGCCTCGCCGCGATCACGGAGGCGCCGGGCCCGGTGCTCGTCATGTACCAGCGCGGCGGCCCCTCCACCGGCCTCCCCACCAGGCAGGAGCAGGCCGACCTGCAGTTCGTCCTGCACCCGGCGCACGGCGATTTCCCGCACGTCGTCGTGGCGCCCGGCGATCACCTCGAGTGCTTCGAGGACACATTTTCGGCCTTCAACTGGGCCGAGCGCTTCCAGCTCCCGGTCATCGTCCTGTCGGACAAGATGCTCGCGTCCTCGCTCGCGACGATCGACGAGCTGAAGCTCCTCGACGGTACGATCGATCGCGGCGAGCGCTACGAGGAGAACGGGACGCACGAGTACCTCCGGTACGCGCTGACTCGCGACGGGCTGTCTCCCCGGAGTCGCCCGGGGCTGCGCGGAGGCCAGTTCTGGGCCACGAGCGACGAGCACGATCCCGACGGCCACATCACTGAGGGCGTCGAGATGCGCACGACGATGATGCGCAAGCGCATGGGCAAGCTCGACCTCGTCGCGGCGCACATCCCCACCGCGCGCAAGCTCGCGCTCCACGGCCCGGCCGATGCGGACCTCACCGTCGTCGGCTGGGGCTCGACGAAGGGCGCGATCCTCGACGCGCTGGCCGTGCTGGAAGAGGGCGGAGCGCGGGTGAACTTCCTGCAGATCCGGCTGATGCGGCCATTCCCGGCCAAGGAGGTGAGCGAGATCCTCGGCCGCGCGAAGCGGATCGTCGCGATGGAGGAGAACTACGGCGGCCAGCTGGCGCAGCTCGTCCAGGAGCAGACCGGGGTCCGTATCGACGAGCGCATCCTCAAGTACGACGGCCGGCCCTTCAGCGAGGACGAGGTCGTCCGTTCGCTCCAGCGCGTCCTCGCCGGCGAGCGGGCTGAGGCGGTGATGACGCATGTCCGTTGAGATCAAGCGCACGGTGAAGGACTTCAAGAGCGACCTCTCGAATGACTGGTGTCCCGGCTGCGGTGACTTCGGCATCCTGTCGTCGATCCAGATGGCGTTCGCCTCGCTGAAGCTCGACCCCGACAGGATCGCGGTCTTCAGCGGCGTGGGCTGCTCGGGGAAGACGCCGCACTACCTGAAGACGTACGGCTTCCACACGCTGCACGGGCGCGTCATGCCCGTCGCGACGGGCGCGCGCCTCGTGAACAGCAGCGTGACCGTGCTGGCGGTCGGCGGCGACGGCGACGGCTACGGGATCGGCGCCGGGTACTTCGTGAACTCCGGGCGCCGCAACGTCGACTTCGCATACATCGTCTTCAACAACAGCGTCTACGGCCTTACCAAGGGACAGGCCTCGCCAACGCTCGCGAAGGGGAAGAAGACCAAGTCCATGCCCGAGCAGTCGATCCAGGACGGGATCAATCCGATCGCGATGGCGATCGCTTCGGGTTACACGTTCATCGCGCGCGGATACGCCCTCGATCCCAAGCACCTCTCGACGCTCATCGCGAGGGCGATCGAGCACCGTGGCTCCGCGCTGCTGGACGTGCTGCAGACCTGCCCAACGTACAACGACCTCTACACGAAGGAGTGGTACGACGGCGCGGGGCTGCCGGAAAAGCGCTCACGGCTGTACAAGCTCGAGGAGACGGGCTTCGACGGCGTGGTGAAGGACCCCACGGACCAGGAGGAGATCGTCGCCAAGAAGGCCGCGGCCGTGGTGAAGTCGTACGAGATCGACCCGATCCCGACCGGCGTCTACTACCAGATCGCGCTGCCAACCTACGAGGACATGCTGGTCCAGCGGATCCCGGCGCTCGCAGAGAGACCGCTGGTCGAGCAGGACCTCTTCCACCGCGACGTGACGCCACTCCTCGAGGCGATGCGATAGCCATCAATACGCGCCGACGACCGAGGCGAATACCGCCTGCAACACTGCTCTTGCTCGCATAGGCCCGATGCCACCCTGGCTCATCAAGGCTGGTATCCAGCGCGGGATATCCCTTCTTCCGCATTCCCACCGGTGGAACGAGCTCTTTCAGCGCTACGTGACGCGATCACTCGCACTCGAACGCACGGGCTTCGAGTCTCGGCTGACGCACTGCAGAACGCACCTGCATCACTATGCGGAGCTGCGGCCGGAGAGGTCGATGCCGGCCTCGGCGCTCGAGATCGGCACCGGCTGGTATCCCGTCGTGGCGGTGGGCCTGTTCCTATGCGGCGTCGAAAGGATCTGGACGTACGACATCGCTCCGCTGCTCGCGAGCGATCGCCTGGACCGGATGCTGGCGTTCTTCGATGACTACGCACGCTCGGGTGAACTGAACCGACAGCTTCCGGCCGCACGCCCTCAGCGGATCGAGCGGCTTCGCCAGCTGCGCACCGCTCACTCTCCTCCCGGAGATCTTCTCGCGAGCGTCGGTATCCGTGCAGTAGTGGGAGACGCACGACGCACCGGGCTACCGGCTGGCGTCGTCGACTTGATCTTCTCGACCGCCGTGCTGGAGTACATCGCGTTCCCGGCGCTCGTGGAATTGTTCCGTGAGCTCCGTCGGGTGGCGTCGCCCGCGGCGGCTATGAGCCACTACGTCGATCTCAGCGACCAGTATTCGCATTTCGATCGGCGGATCACACCGTTCAACTTCCTTCGCTATCCGACTCGGCACTGGAAATACCTCGACAACGCTCTCATCCCCCAGAACCGCCTGCGCATCTCGGACTATCGATCCGCGGTCGCGCACGGTGGTTGGGATCTTCGGACGGAGATCACCGACCGGGCCGACGAGAGTCAACTAGCCCAGGTACGGATGGCCCCCGAGTTCCGCCGATACCCCTTACCCGATCTCCTCGTCCTGAGCGCGTGGCTCACGGCCTTGCCAAAGGACGACCTCTGATGGGAGCGGCTGCGGCGACGCGAGAAGCGGTGACGACCCGTCGCCGGCCACTCCGCTACGGCGGCGTGGGAGCAGGCACGTTCCCGAGCGACTCCCAGAGGTACAGGCACGCCAGCGTCCGGTGGGGCCGCCACGGTTCGCCGATGCGCATCAGGTGCCGCGCCGAGGGCAGGTCGGGCTGCTGATAGGCGCGCTCCACCGCGCGGCGGATGCCGAGGTCGCCGACGGGGAGCACGTCGGGCCTGCCGAGGTGGAACATGAGGAACATCTCCGCGGTCCAGCGGCCGAGGCCCTTCACCGCGGTGATCCGCTCGACGATCTCCTCGTCGGTCATCCGCCGCAGCGCGCGGAGGTCCAGCTCTCCCGCGAGCACGTGCTTCGCGACGTCGCGCACGTAGACGATCTTCTGACCCGATAGCCCCGCGGCGCGCAGCTGCGCGTCGCTCAGCTCGAGTAGCTGTTCCGGGGTCGGCGACCGGCCGCCGGCGAGCTCCACGATCCGCGCGAAGATCGAGCGCGCCGCCAGCACCGAGAGCTGCTGGCCGACGACCGATCGCAGCAGCGACCCGAACGGATCCGGCGGGCGGCCGCGGCGCCGCGCGCCGATGTCGAGCTCGCCGATGCGGTCGATGAGCGCGCGCATGACGGGGTCGGCGGCCCGCAGGTGCGCCACCGCGTCGGGATCCGCCTGGGACGCGGCCCTCACGCCCCGATGACCGCCGTCGTGCCAAGGTGCCGCGCCGCGAAGTCGATCTGGGCGGCGAGCTGGCGCAGCTGCTCGTCGATGACGAGCGACCCGTGTCCGGCCTCGTACCGGTAGACCTCGTGCGGCTTGCCGAGCTCGCGCAGCCGCGCGACGTAGTTCTCGATCTGGCGGATCGGACAGCGCGGGTCGTTCGCTCCGGCGAGGATCATCACCGGGACGCGGACGCGCTCCACATAGGTGATCGGCGAGCGCTCCCGATACAGCTCCGGCACCTCGGCCGGCGTGCCGCCGAAGATCGCGCGGTCGTACTTGCGCAGCGGCTCCATCTCGTCCTCGTACGCCGCGATGTAGTCGGCGATCGGCACGCCCGCGATCCCGAGCGACCAGCGCTGTGGCTGCGTCCCGAGCGCCAGGAGCGTGAGATAGCCACCCCACGAACCGCCGCCGATGACGCACCGATCCGGATCGGCGAGGCCGCCGGCGACCGCCCAGTCGCGCACTGCAGCGAGATCCGCGAGCTCGGTGAATCCGGGGTCACCGCGGAGCGCGTCGCGCCAGGCCTTGCCGTAGCCGCTGGAGCCGCGGTAATTCGCGAGCAGCACCGCGAAGCCGTGGTCCACCCAGGCCTGGACCTGCGGTGAGAATCCGTCGGAGTCGTGCGCCTCGGGTCCACCGTGGACGAGGAACATCGCCGGATGGGGACCCGCGCCGGGCGGTGCGGCCACGAAGGCGTGCACGCCGCCCACGTCCACGTCGGAGTAGCACACGCCGGGCGGTGCGGGATCGCCCGGCGCGGTCAGCACGACGCCACGCGCATCGCGCACGGCCGGCGGCTCCGCGGAGGACGTCAAGCGGTACCAGACCTCGCCATCGGGGCGTACTCGGGCGTCGTCGACGGTGCCGGCCGGACACGGCAGGCGCGAAGTCGCCCCGCTCGCGAGGTCGAGGCGGTGCAGCTCGGAGCGGCCGCGGTGCTCGTGGATGAGGAGCAGCGCCGACGCATCGGGGGACCAGCGCGCGAAGACCTCTCCCGGCAGGTCGATCGCGAGCTGGCGCTGCTCGCCGGTGAGAGGCGAGAAGACCATCGGCTCGCGCCGGCCCCGGCGCTCGTGTCCGACGATGAGGCGCTGGTCGCCGGGTATGGGCGACCACTCGCCGCTGGTGAGCCCGCATCCGGGACCATCCCACGCCTGCGCCACGGCGTGACCGGTGAGATCGAGGATCCGCACCGCCCGGTTGCGGGCGTCGCCGTGCTCGGAGTGGTCCAGCGCGAAGAGCGTTTCGTCCGCCGACAGCTCGCGCACCACGGCGTGCTCCGGGTGCGCGTAGACCTGGAGCGGCCGGTCGCCGCGCGGGACGACGTGGACGGTCGTGCCATCGTCGTCCGAGCGCCCGATGACCGCGACGCCGTGGCCGAGCGCGAGCCCGGCCGAGAACGAAGCCTCCAGCGGCGCGGCGTCCCGGCTCGAGCCCCCCGCGAACGGCTCGACGGTCCACGTGCCGAACTCGTCCCCCTTCGCGTCGTTCCACGACCAGATGTCGTCCCCGCCGGGGTCGATGCGGCTCGGCACGCGGTAGCCCGTCCCCTCCGGACGGTCCGACACCTGCCGGCGGGCGTCGCGCGCGCGGTCCCACGCGTGGACCTCGTGCTTCCCGCTCTCGTTCGAGAGGTAGATCAGCCGGTCCGGCCGCTCGCGCGCCCAGAGCGGAAAGCCCACGCGGGCCGCGCGGAAACGCCTCCGCCAGGCGGGCTCGGCCACGGTGGGGCTACCGGCCGTCGCGGCTGACGGTGAAGACGTCGCGGACACTCTCGAGCTTCGCGAGCACGCGCGACAACTGCTCGATGCTGGTCACCTGGAGCGTGGCGTTGACGGTCGCGCTGCGGTCGGCGTTCGCGTTCGCCGAGAGGGACACGAGCTGCACCTGGTTCTCGCTGATGACCGCTGCGACGTCGCGGAGGAAGCCGTCTCGGTCCCAGCCCTCGATGCGGATCGCCACGGGATACGTCCGTGCGAGACGGTGCTCCCAGTCGACCTCGACCAGCCGCTCGCGCTCGCCGCTGCCGCGCACGTTCGTGCAATCGGCGCGGTGCACCGTGACCCCGCGGCCGCGGGTGATGTAACCGACGATCGGATCTCCCGGCACGGGGTTGCAGCAGACCGCGAAGCGCACGAGCAGGTCGCCGACGCCTTTCACGCGCACGCCCCCGGGCGACGCCGCCGGTGGCTGTGGCGGCGCGACCTCGGGGATGGCGAGCTCCTGGTCGTCCACGATGCCGAGGCGCGTGACGACCTGCGCCGGCGTGATCGCGCCGTAGCCGAGCGAGGCGAAAAGCGTGTCGACGTCGTGCAGGTTCAGCGCCTCGGTCACGCGCCGGAGGTCGTCGTCGCCGATGTCGCTCAGCGACCGCTGCGCGATGCGGCGCATCTCCTTGTCGAGGAGCTCCCTCCCGTGCGACACGTTCTCTTCCCGCTGCTGGCGCTTGAACCATTGGCGGATCTTCTCGCGCGCTCCGGGCGTGCGGACCATCGTGAGCCAGTCGCGCGACGGCCCGCGCGCGGCCTTGCTCGTGATGATCTCGACGATGTCTCCCGAGCTCAGCCTGTGGTCGAGCGGCACGATGCGCCCGTTGACCTTGGCGCCGATGCAGCGGTGCCCGATGTCGGTGTGGATCCGATACGCGAAGTCGATCGGCGTGGACCCCGCGGCGAGGTCCTTGACCTCGCCCTTGGGCGTGAACACGAACACCTGGTCCTGGAACACGTCGACCTTGAGCGACTCGACGAACTCCGTGGCGTCGGCAACGTCGTGCTGCCATTCGACGAGCTGGCGGACCCACGCGAGCTTCGACTCGTACTTCGGGTCGCCCTTCCCGCCCTCCTTGTACCGCCAGTGCGCCGCGATCCCGTGCTCGGCGAGCGTGTGCATCTCGTGGGTCCGCAGCTGGATCTCCAGCGGCTGCCCGTCGGGGCCGATGACCGCGGTGTGGAGCGACTGGTAGAGGTTGTTCTTCGGCATGGCGATGTAGTCGTCGAACTGTCCGGGTATCGGCGGCCACAGCGTGTGCACGACCCCGAGCGCCGCGTAGCAGGACGGGACATCGGCGACCACGACGCGGACGGCGAGCAGGTCGTACACCTCACCGAACGACACGGCCTTGCGCCGCATCTTCTGCGCGATGGACCAGAGGTGCTTGGCGCGCCCGGCGAGCTCCGCGCGGATCCCCGCCCGCTCGAGCTCCTTCGCGAGCAGCTTCATCGCCGAATCGATGTATCGCTCGCGCTCGTTGCGGCGCGACGCCAGCTGCTCGGCGAGGTCGCGGTAGTGCTCGGGCTCGAGGTACTTGAACGCGAGGTCCTCGAGCTCCCACTTGATCTGCCAGATACCGAGTCGATGGGCGAGGGGCGCGTAGATCTCGATCGTCTGGCGCGCGATGCGCTGCTGCTTCGCCGGTGGCAGAGCGCCGAGCGTTCGCATGTTGTGCAGGCGATCGCAGAGCTTGATGACGACGACGCGGAGGTCGTCGGCCATCGCGAGGAACATCTTGCGGATGTTCTCGGCCTGCTGCTGGTCGCTCGTCTGGCCACTGAAGCGCGAGAGCTTCGTGACTCCCTCGACGAGCCGCGCGATCTCGTCGCCGAATTCACGGCGAAGGTCGTCGGTCGAGCGCGGCGTGTCCTCGGGCACGTCGTGCAACAGCGCCGCGGCCACCGTCGCGGCGTCGAGGCCGAGCTCCGCGACGAGCAGCGCCGCGGCGGCGGGGTGCTCGATGAACGGCCCGCCGCTCACGCGGCGCTGCCCCTCGTGCGCCTCGGCCGCGTACGCGTATGCGCGCCTGACCAGCTCGGTGTCCGCGTCGGGTGAATGCCGCACGAGCTCGGCGACCAGCGTGTCGGCGTCGACGCGGGGATGGCGGACGGCCGCGCGGAGCCTGTCGGGGATCCGGACGAGCGCCGCCACTACGCGGAGCCCACCGCGCCGACACGGGGGTCAGGGACGACCGGGCGCAGCCCTTCGGCGATCGGGAACGGCGCCATCACGCCGAGCCCACGGCGGCGAATTGGGCGGCGGTGCCGACGGCCGCGAGGTCGCGCAGCTCGAGCTCGACGTACCCACTGCGCCCGGTGCCGATGGTGACGACAGCGTCGACGCGTCCCTCGGTCGTCACGTCCTCCGCGCGATCCCCCCGCCGGAACGCCATCGCGTCGAAGGTGAACCGACCCACGGTGATCTTGCACCGGAGGTGATCGCTGTCGACGCCGACCTGGCGGATCCCATGGACCTTCACGTCACGCAACAGGAGATGCGGCCGAGGATTCCCCGCTCCGCACGGCTCGAGCATCGCGAGATCGAGCGCGAGCCTTGGGGTGAGGCCTTCGGCCGCCATCTCCGCGTCGACCGCGATCGCGGGAACGGGCCTCACGCCGCCGAGGCGCTCGCGCACGATGCCATCGAGGCGCTCGTGCAGCTCCCCGATGCGATCGACCGGGACGGAGAACCCCGCGGCCATGGCGTGCCCGCCGTGCCTCGGCAGGAGGTCGCCGCACGCGTCGAGCGCTTCCGCGATATGCACGCCGGCGATCGAGCGGCACGAACCCTTTCCCTCCTCGCCGTCGATCGCGACGACCACCGCCGGGCGCCCGTGGTCCTCGACGAGCCGCGACGCGGCGAGGCCAACGATGCCCGCGGGCCAGGCGGCGTCCGCGACGAGCGTGACCCATCGCTCCGTCTGGTCCGCCGCGCGCTCGCGGGCGCCGCGCATGACGTCGTTCGTCAGCCGCTGGCGCTCGAGGTTGCGCTCCTCGAGACGATCGGCGAGCGCCTTCGCCTCGGCCGGGTCCCCGGTCAGCAGCAGCTGCAGCGCGTCCCGCGCATCGGAGATGCGGCCGGCGGCATTGAGGCGCGGGCCGAGGCCGTACCCGATGTCAGACGCGGTCACGCCGCCGAGCTTCAGTCCCGACCGTTCGACGAGCGCGCGCACCCCGGCGATGGGCGCGCGATTGAGGGCCGCGAGGCCGGCGCGGGTGAGCGCGCGGTTCGCGCCGCGCAGCGGCACAACGTCCGCCACGGTCGCGAGCGCGACGAGCTGCGCGAGCTCCTCCTCGTGCGCCGCATAAGCGTTCGCACCTAGCAGCGCTTTCGCCAGCATGAGCGCCACGCCGGCCCCGGCGAGCTCCTTGTCGGCGGAGGGATCGCCCGGCCGGCGGGGGTTCAGCAGCGCGTACGCGTCGGGCAGAGACTCGGGTGCATGGTGGTGGTCCGTGATGATGAGATCGACCCCGAGGGAGCGCGCGAGCGCGGCCTCGCGGACGGCCGTCACGCCACAGTCGACCGAGACGATCACGCGCGCACCGTCGGCGGTGAGCTGCTCGATCGCCGCCGAGTTCAGCCCGTAGCCCTCTTCGTAGCGGTTCGGGATGTACGCGCCGACGTCCGTGCCGAGCGCGCGGAAAGCGCGCACGAGCACGGCCGAGCCGGCGATGCCATCAACGTCATAGTCCCCGTATACGACGATGCGCTCGCGACCTGCGAGCGCACGATGGAGCCGCTCGACCGCGCGTTCCACGTCGAGCATCGGCGGACCCTCGTCCAACACGCGCGCGTCGAGGAAGGCGCTCATGTCCGGGGCGGCGATGCCCCGCGCCCAGAGGATCCGCGCGACGAGCGCGGGAATACCATCCGGAGCGCCCCCGACGGACGGTGGCGGCAGGACCCAGCGACGTTGAGGAGCGAGCGCCATTTGAGGCCCCAGTATCTCGCATGCGGCGCGGCGCTCGCTCTGTTGCTCGTCGCGTGCGCCCAGCCGGGCGTCACAAGTCCCTCGCCTTTCCCGTCGGCGTCGTCCCCGTCCGCGAGCGCGCCGTCGCCCGCGCCGCCGGCGGTCAGCGAGCCGATCGCGGCGGAGGCCCGCACCGATCGCCACTGGTACACGCTCCCGGACGGGCTCTTCCAGTCCGCCGTCACGGTCCGCGTGACCTTCGCCGCGGATCCCGCGAGAACCCTTCCTGCCGTGACTCTCGGCGGAGGCGGGGAGCGCTTTCCCCTCGCGCGCGTCTCGGAGCGCGAGTGGGGAGTTTCCGTCCCGCTTTCCGGGGTCGCGCCCGGCGAGCGGACGGTCGAGGTGCTCGAGCGCGTCGCCTCAGGTCGTGGCGCCGCAGACATCGCGGTCGCGCGCGCGTCGTTCGTGGTCTCGCAGCCCGAGTACGCCGTGTGGACGCTCGACTTCGAAGGCGACGCCGCGGGCGACGCTGAGATGGCGAACACCGCCGCGATCGCCGATGGGCTTCAGGTGCCGATGGTCGTGATGTGGAACCCGCGCGCATGGACGGTGACGCTCGCGCCGCCCGTCTCGGCGGAGCGCGTCGAGGCGATGCGTCGCTGGACGCTCGACCGCGCGAGCAAGGGCGACGAGGTCGCGCTGCACCTGCACATGTGGACGGACTTCGTCCGCGCCGCCGGCGTCGCGCCACGCACGGCCCCTGCGTGGGCGGGGCGGAGCGACGGGTACGACGTCCCCATGACGGCGTACGGAGAGGACGAGCAGCGGACGCTCATCGAGTTCGGAACGAGGCTGATGGCCGAGCGCGGACTCCCCCGCCCCACCTCATTCCGCGGAGGCGGGAACTTCGGGAACGCGGCGATGCTGCGCGCGGCGGCGGCGAGCGGCTTCAGCGCGGACTGCACCGCGGTGCCCGCCGGCACCTTCGGGAGGCTCCCGTGGCCATGGACGCTGCCGAACGACGCGCAGCCGTACCGTCCGGCGCCGCAGGACGCGAACGCGACGGGCGACCTGCCGCTGCTCGAGGCTCCCACGATCGGGGGCAACACGTATGGCCACACGCGGGCCTCGATCCAGGCTTTCGTGCGCGCGGACCTCGCGATGCTCGCTCCCGCCGGACGTGTCGCGGCCGCGCGCCGCGCGATCACCATCGTCAGCCACCCGGGCACGATCGACGCGACCGAGCGCGCGGCGATCGAGACGCTCCTGCACTCCTTCGATCCGCTGCGCTTCGACCACGACCGCGGCCCGCTGCGCTTCGTGACCCTGCGGCAGCTCGCCGCCGCGTACGCGCCGTGAATCGCGGCGCGCGGCCAGTGCGCCGCGGCCAACATCCGGCAAGTGCCACGGGTGTGCCGGGGCGCGTCCTCGTGGACCTCTCGGAGTCCAGCGGCGCGAGCGGCGGAGCGTTAACACCGCTCCGGGGATCGGCACTACCTCGGTCCACGCGCGGCGCGGGGCGACGATCGCGTACGTCGCGGCGAACAGCTCCCACGGCCGGCCCTTCACCCGGCGCCGGAACTGGAACACAGGCTCGCTGAGCAGGAGCTCGCGACGGGCTGAGTCGTTCCGAGGAGGAAGCCCGCGGGACGGCGATCGCACAACTCGCCGCCCGTACGCGGCCGGATGGTGCCGGGATCAGCCCGCGGCGCGGAGGACGGCCGTCGCGAAGGCGAGCAGCGTGCGCATCTCTGAGACCCAGAACGCGACGCCGCCGTCGGCCTGCGCGGTGCCGAGCGGAGCCGCGTGCGAGATGAGGTGCGACACGTAGAGCTTTGTGCGCCCCGGCCGGCCCGCCGCCGCGGCGGCCTCGGCTTCGCTGATCGGCTCGAATCGGTCTCCCGCGTCATGCAGCCAGAAGACGGGCGTCGCGAGGTGCGACCAGGACGAACGCGGCGACAGCGCGTCGAACGACTCGCGCACGTTCGGCGGCAGCGCCCGCAGCCGCGAGAGAGCGTCCGCGTAGTCCGTCGCCGCCAGCGCCCGCCAGAGCGCGGCCGCGTCGGGGTCGATGTCGGCCGGCGGTG
>JALYKU010000188.1 GCA_030774595.1 Chloroflexota bacterium
GGTCATCCGAGACCGGCATTCCGGCGGGTGGATATTTCGGCGAATGCCCGAGATGGTGCTGCTCCAGCGACCCGCCGAAGCGGACGTTGATCAGCTGGAAGCCGCGGCAGACGCCAAGGACAGGGATGTCGCGGGCGAGCGCACGCTCGAGGAGCGCGAGCTCGACGGCGTCGCGGCGCTCGTCGATGTCGGTGGAGGCGATGTTGTCCGCCCCGTAACGCTCCGGGTCGATGTCCCCGCCACCGGTGAGGCACAGGCCATCGAACTCATCCAGCACGGCGTCGGTCGGATCGACCGCGATCGGCTCGGCGCCCGCACGGCGGATCGCGCCCAAGTACTGATCGCGCGCGACGACGCAGCGACGCGCGACGTGGCCGCACAACGTGACAGCGATCCGGGGTCCCATCAATGTCCATGGTATTCGGTTTAGCGGGGCGCACGGTGGTCTAGCCGTGCACGCTCTCGCGATCGATGAGCTCCACGAGCACGCCGTTCGCCGCGCGCGGATGAAGGAATGCAACGAGGCCCTCGACGCCGCGGCGTGGCGCGTGGTCGACGAGCTCGACACCTTCGGCCGCCAGACGGACGAGCGTGCCCGCGAGGTCATCGACGACGAAGCAGAGATGGTGCAGCGTGGGCCGGCCGCGCTCGGCGACGAAGCGCGCGACGCCGGACTCCGTATCGGTCGGCTCGAGCAGCTCGACACGGGAGCCGTCGCGCGTCGCGAATGCGACCCGTACGCGCTGGTCTGCGATCAGCCGCGGCTCGTCGACGCGATAGCCGAGCACGTCGCGATAGAAAGGGATCGCCTCATTGAGAGACGGCACAGCGACAGCGACGTGATGCAGCTCTCCTGCGCCGATGCCCTTCACGCGCGCGGCGGGTGGTACAAGCCGAAGACGGTGCGTAGGTCGGCGCAGATCTCGCCGAGCGTCACGCCTGCCTCGACCGCGGCGACGATCGGCGGTACGAGGTTCGCAGTCCCGCGCGCGACGGTGAGCAGGTCCGCACGGGCGCGTTCGACCGCTACCCGGTCGCGCTTTGCGCGCAGAGCGCGAAGCCACTCGGCGCGGCCGCGGACGACCGCGTCATCGACACGCTGGAGCGGAGGCACGGGATCGTCGCCCTCGGAGCGGTACGCATTCACGCCGACGATCACCTTCTCGCCGCTCTCGACCGCCTTCTGCTGCGCGTACGCGGAGTCTTCGATCGCGCGCATCTGGTAACCCTTCTCGATCGCCGCGAGCGCGCCGCCCATACCCGCGATCTTGTCCAGCTCGGCGTGGACGCGGCGCTCGATGTCCGCGGTGAGCGACTCGATCGCGTACGCGCCGCCGAGCGGATCGATCGTGTCGGCGGCGCCCGTCTCCTCCGCGATGATCTGCTGGGTCCGGAGCGCAAGACGTGCCGACTCCTCGCTCGGGAGCGCGAGCGCTTCGTCGTACGCGTTCGTGTGGAGCGACTGCGTCCCACCGAGCACGGCCGCGAGTGCCTCGATGGCGGTCCGCACGATGTTGTTGAGCGGCTGCTGCGCCGTAAGCGTCGAGCCCATCGTCTGCGTGTGGAAGCGGAGCGCGAGCGCGTCCGCGCTCTTCGCGCCGAACCGGTCGCGCAGGACGTCGGTCCACACGCGTCGTGCGGCGCGGAACTTCGCGACCTCCTCCAGCAGCGTCGAATGCGCGGCGAAGAAGAAGGACAGCCGCGGCGCGAACGCATCGACGCTGAGGCCGCCTTTCACGGCGCCCGCCACGTATTCGATCGCGTCGGCGAAGGTGTACGCGAGCTCCTGGACCGAATCCGAGCCCGCCTCGCGGATGTGGTAGCCGCTGATCGAGATCGGGTTCCAGTGCGGCAGCTCCGTCGCGCAGTACGCGATGAGATCCGTGACGAGTCGCAGCGACGGGCGTGGCGGGAAGATGTACGTGCCGCGCGCGATGTACTCCTTGAGGATGTCGTTCTGCGTCGTTCCGCCGATGCGCGCGAGCGGGACGCCCTGTTTTTTCGCGACCGCCGCGTACATCGCGAGGAGGATCGCCGCGGTCGCGTTGATCGTCATCGATGTCGTGACCTTGTCAAGTGGGATCCCGGCGAACAGCTGCTCGAGATCGTCGAGGCTCGAGATCGAGACCCCGACCTTCCCCACCTCGCCGGCGACCTGCGGATCGTCCGCGTCGTACCCCATCTGCGTGGGCAGGTCGAAGGCGACGGAGAGGCCGGTCTGGCCGTGCTCCAAGAGATAGCGGAAGCGCGCGTTCGTCTCCTCGGCCGTGCCGAAGCCGGCGTATTGCCGCATCGTCCAGAGGCGACCGCGGTACATCGTTGGCTGAACGCCACGCGTGTATGGCGGCTCCCCGGGTAGACCGAGCCGCTCGACCGCGCTGCGATAGGCATCGTCGTCGCCATAGGACGGCGGGAGCGGCGCGCCGTACGTCGTTTCGTGACGCGTGCGTTGCGACGCAGGACGCGGCTCTGCCACGCGCCGATGGTACGGCTGCGCCAACTTGATCCCGGAACGAAAGTGCGAAGGGTC
>JALYKU010000189.1 GCA_030774595.1 Chloroflexota bacterium
CCGCTCCGACCGCGTCGCGGCCGGTGCTTGTGTCGCCACCCGGCATCACCGATCTCGCGCAGGTCTTCCATCCACTCGCGAGCGGATGGCGCCCGAGCGGGACGACTCTCGTCGTCGCGCGCGCGATGGTGTCCGGCGACATCACGCTGGTGGCGGTGCCGCTCGGACCGCGTGGCAGCGCAAGCGCGCCGACGCCGATCGTCAGCTTCACGCCCGATAGCTGGGCGCTGCGCCGCGATGGCGGCGCGCTCGCCGTCACGGTGTGGACCGGACACGGCGGGCGCATCGCGATCTGGGACGTGCGTTCGGGGGCCGCCCGCTGGTTGACCGCGGACGAGCCGGGGACGAGGGTTCTCACGCCGGTGTGGTCGATCGACGGCGCATCGATCTACTACCTGTCGACCAGCGACGATCTAAACACCGCTGGCATATTTGTCATCGGCGCTGATGGTGTGGGACGCAAACAAGTCCGAGCCCCCGAGGCGCGCACGTCGTCGCTGGACGGACTGACGCCGGACGGCAAGGGGATCGTGTGGACCTCCTTCGGCGCCGGTGGAACCGTCGAGATCCTCGACATCGCCACCGGTGTCGCCCGACATCTCGAGAACGCAGCTCGCGTCGCGTCGTGGCGGGAGCGACAGCCGCGCGCGTTGCTAAGTGTCGGCGGCTGTTGCGCGGGACGACCGGGCGGAGAGCTGGTGATCTGGAACGATGTCGCCCTCACCTCGCGCGTCATCGGAGCGCGTGGCGCATTCGGCGACCCCGCCTGGGGAGGCGGCGCCTGGGATCCGGCTGGAACACGCATCGCGGCGGTGCGGTTCGATAACACGTCGCCGTACGAGGGCGCGCTCGTCGTCATCGATACGGAGAGCGGCGCGGTGCAGCCGATCCCCGAAACGCGGGGCGTCGGTCATGTGCTGTGGCTTCCCGAGGGGATCGTGTTCTCGCGTCCGCTGCGGATCGGGATCGAGCTGATGCTTTTACCGAACGGCGGTGGGCCTGCCGTCAGCGTGTACCAGGATTCGGGTCTTATCCAGCGCATCGACGTCACGCGCTAACCTTCGCCGGTGCTCGCGTCGATCGATCTCAACAGCGACCTCGGTGAGGGCGCGGGGACGGACGCGTTGCTCATGCCCCTCATCAGCTCGGTGAACATCGCCTGCGGCGCGCACGCCGGGAGTGAAGTGACGATGCGCGAGACCGTCGCGCTGGCGCGGCGGCACGGCGTCGTGATCGGTGCGCACCCCGGCTATCCCGACCGTGAGAACTTCGGGCGCGTGCCGATCCCGCTGACCGACGCTGAGCTGAGCGCGGAGGTCGCGCGTCAGATACGCGCGCTGCAACGTATCGATCCCGATCTCAAGATCTCGCACGTCAAAGCGCACGGCGCGCTGTACAACCAGGCCGAGCGGGACGGCGCGGTCGCGAGGGCGATCGTCGCGGGAGTGAGAGTGGTCTTCGAAGACCGCGCCGACGTCGCGCTGTATGCGCCGCCGCGGTCCGCGATGGTCGAGGCCGCGCGCGTTGCCGGCCTGCGGGTCGTGCGCGAGGGCTTCGTCGACCGCGCGTACGAGGCCGATGGGACGCTGCGCTCCCGCAAGCTCGCGGGCTCGCTTCACACCGACCCGAAGGTCGCCGCGAAGCAGGCGCTGTCGTTCGTTCGTGACGGCGGAGTCCGCGCGCACGACGGCACCTTCGTCGAGCTCGCCGTTGACACGCTCTGCCTCCACGGCGACACGCCGGGTGCGCCGGCGATCGCCGCCGCGGTGCGTGCCGCGCTGCTGGGTGTCGGGGTGAAGGTGCAGGCCGCGGTCATCTGGCCGTGAAGCCGCGTGTCGTCCCGTTCGGCGAGGGCGCGCTGCTGGTCGAGCTTGGCGACGACTTTCAGGAGAGCGTCGTGGGATGGGCGCGCGGCATCGCGGACACCTGGGAGACGACCTTCGCGTTCGGTCCAGCCGTGCCCGCGTACGCCTCCGCTCTGCTTCGGTTCGATCCGTTGCGTCTCGCCCCGGCAGACGCGGAGAAGTCCGCGAACGAGCTGCTCGCGCAAGGCCAGTTCACGACGATCGCCGGCGACAAACCGCGTCGCGTGACCCTGGTCCCCACCCTGTACAACGGTCCCGACCTCGCGGAGACGGCCGAACGCTCGCACCTCAGCGTCGCGCAGCTCGTCGCGCTTCACGTGGAGCACGAATACACCGCGTATTTCCTCGGGTTCATGCCAGGGTTCGCATACTGCGGCCGCCTGGATCCGCGCATCGTCGCGCCGCGCCTCGAGCGGCCGCGCGAGCGCGTGCCGGCGGGCTCGGTCGCGATCGCCGACGGCCAGACCGCCGTGTACCCCTTCGCATCACCCGGCGGATGGCGCCTCATCGGACGGACCGAGCTCACGATGTTCGACCCGAGCGTCGCCGACCCGGTCCGCATCCGCGCGGGCGATCGCCTGCGCTTCGTGCCCCTGTGATCCGCATCGTCGAGGCCGGGGTGCGTTCCACGGTGCAGGACCGCGGA
>JALYKU010000190.1 GCA_030774595.1 Chloroflexota bacterium
GATCTGGGGACAGGTCGCGATCGTCCTGCTCCTCGGTGGTGCGATCGCGCTCATCCCGGTCATCGACGAACGCTCGTTCAACCTGCAGCGGCTCGCGTTCTTCCTGCTGTGGTACGCGACGCTCGCCACCGCTTGGAACATCATCGGCGGCTACGCCGGGCAGATCTCGTTCGGGCACGCCGCCTTCCTCGGCATGGGCGCGTACACCACGGGCGTCATCTGGTTCACCACGCGGGTCGACCCGCTCCTGACGGTGCCGGTCGCCGGCGCAGCGGCCGCGCTGTACTCGGTGCTGGTGGGCGCTCCGACGCTGCGGCTGCGCGGCCCGTATTTCGCCATCGCGACCATCGGCATCGGCGAGGCCACGCGGCTGCTCGCCGTGAACTTCGACGACATCTTCGGCGTGACGCTGACGCACGGCGTGACCGGGCTGTCGCTGCCCACCTACGACCCCGTCCTCGTCCACTACGGGATGGTCGTCGTGTTCGTCGTCGCGATGCTCGTGACGATCTGGGTCCGCGCGAGCCGCTTCGGCCTGGGTCTCTTCGCGATCAACATGGACACGGACGCCGCCGAGACGGTCGGCGTGCCGACGGCGCGCCTGCAGATCGGGGCGCTCGCGCTCTCGGCGTTCCTCTGTGGGGCCGCGGGCGCGCTCTACGCCGCGAGGCAGCAGTTCCTCGACCCAGGGTCGATGTTCGGGTTCGACAGATCCATCGCGCTCGTGCTCATGCCGGTCGTCGGCGGCCTGGGGACCGTCTGGGGCCCCGTTTTCGGCGCCGTGCTGTATTCGCTGGTGCAGGACCAGATCACCTCGCTCGTCCGCAATCCCTACCTGCCGACGCTCATCTACGGCCTCCTCCTCGTCGTGATCGTCATCTTCGAGCCGCTCGGGATCGCCGGTCTCCTGTCGCGGGCTTCCGCCGCGGCGCGCTCGCTCCTCCGCGGAAGGCCGGAGCGCGTCGCATGACCGACGACGTGATCCTGTCGGGGCAGGGGGTCACACGGAGGTTCGGCGGCCTCGTCGCGGTCAACGCCGTGGACTTCGAGGTGCGCAAGGGCGAGATCTTCGGCCTCATCGGACCCAACGGCGCGGGGAAGACGACGCTCTTCCGGCTGCTCTCGGGCGTCTACGCGCCGAGCGCGGGGTCGATCCGGCTGCGCGGCCGCGAGATCGGCGGCAAGAACCCGCACGAGATCTGCGCGCTCGGCCTGGTGACGACGCACCAGATCGTGAGGCCGTTCGGCGAGATGTCGTGCCGCCGTAACGTGCTGGTCGGCGTGCAGTACGGGCGCCGCCGGCTGCGGCGCGCGGCGGCCGAAGCCGAGGCCGATCGCCTGCTGGAGCTCACGGAGCTCGCGCCGCACGCGGCTACGCTGGGGCGGGCGCTCACCCTCGCGCGCCGCAAGCGTGTGGAGGTCGCGCGCGCCCTCGCCACAGGGCCCGACATCCTGCTGCTGGACGAGGTGGCCGCGGGGCTCAATCCCACCGAGACCGCGCGAATGGTGGAGCTGATCCGCCGCATCCGAGAGACCGGCGTGACGATCGTCATGGTCGAGCACGTCATGAAGGCGATCATGGCGCTCTCCGATCGGATCATGGTCATGGACCTCGGGAAGCGCATCGCGCTCGGCACTCCGGACGAGGTGGCCCGCGACGAGCGCGTCGTCAAGGCCTACTTCGGCGAGCGCGCGATCGCGTGAACGCGCAGGCGGCTCCGGTCCTCGAGGTCCGCGGTGTCTCCGCAGCGTACGGCGACGTGCAGGCCTTGTGGGACGTCTCGTTCGCCGTGCCCGAGCGCTCGGTGACGACGTTGCTGGGCAGCAACGGCGCCGGGAAGTCGACGACGCTTCGCGTCATCTCGGGGATGCTTCCTCCGCGCGACGGAGAGGTGCTTCTGCGCGGCGACCGCATCGACGGGCGCTCGCCGCACAGCCTCGTCGAGCTCGGCGTGATCCAGGTGCCCGAGGGCCGGCACCTCTGGCCGAACATGAGCGTCGAGGAGAACCTCATGCTCGGCGCCTACGCGAAGCGCGCGCGCGCCGAGCGCGCCCGCTCGCTGCGCGAGGTCTACGAGCTCTTCCCCCGCCTGCGAGAGCGGCGCGCGCAGCTCGCTGGAACGCTGTCCGGCGGCGAGCAGCAGATGGCCGCCATCGGGCGCGGGCTCATGGGCCGTCCGGTCGTGCTGATGCTCGACGAGCCCTCGCTCGGGCTCGCGCCCATCCTCGTGGACGATGTCTTCCGCGTCATCAAAGAGATCGTCGCGCTCGGCACCACGGTGCTGCTCGTCGAGCAGAACGTGCACCGCGCGCTCGAGGCCGCGTCGCTGGCGTCGGTGCTGGAGAGCGGCCGCGTCGTGATCTCCGGCAGCGCCGCGGATATCGCGAACGATCCCAAGGTGAAGAGCGCCTACCTCGGGCTGTGATCGCGGGGTGGTCCGGAGGCGGCGTCGTCGTGACGGCTGGGGGTCGGCCGTAGGCGTCGGGTTCCGATCCCCCGCGAGCCGCGCGAACAGCTCGATGTGCTCGTCCGTCACGTGCGCGAGCGCCGCGCCTTCGCGCCCAGCCGGATCGCGGTCACGCGCCCCTCCAGCGCGGCTTTCGCTTCTCGAGGAACGCGGCGACCCCTTCGCGGAAGTCCTCCGAGAGGTAGGCCAGCTCGACCAGGTCCTCGCCGCTCCCCATCGCGTCGCGCCGCGCGTCCAGGACGCGCCGCACCGCGAGCTTCGCCGTGCGGACCGTCACCGGCGCGTTCGCCGCGACCGTCCCCGCGAGCGCGGTGACCCGCGCCTCGATATCCGGCAGGGGAACGACCTCGTTGAAGAAGCCGAGCCGCAGCGCGGTCTCGGCGTCGACGAGCTCCGCCGTGAAGACCAGCTGTTTCGTGACGGATGGACCGAGCGTTTCGACCATCCGGGCGAAGTTGCGCAGCGACAGCGTGTTGCCGACCGTCCGGGCGATCGGCATGCCGACGCGCGCGTTGTCGGCGCCGACGCGCAGGTCGCACGCGAGCGCCAGCGCCGCGCCACCTCCCGTGACGACGCCGCGCACGAGCGCGATCGTCGGCTTCGAGATCCGCTCGAGCGCGCCGATGGCGCGCTCGACATGCGTCTCGTACGCGAGCGCGTCCTCCCGCGTGCGGATCCGGCCGACGCTCGCGATGTCGCTTCCCGAGACGAACGCCTGGTCCCCGCGGCCCTGCACCACGACCACACGGACGGCGTCGTCGGTGTCGACCTCCGCGCAGACGTCCGTGAGGCGCGCGTACATCTCGCGGGTGAACGCGTTGCGCGCCTCCGGCCTGTCGAACGTCAGCCACGCCAGGTCGCCGCGGCGCTCGAGCTCGACCGTGCCGGACGGCGGCGGCACGCTCACGCGCCCTTCTCGCCGCGCCCACGCTCGGGCGTCGCCGGCTGCCCCGCGCCGCTCATTCGTGGGGTCCCGCGGCCCTCGAGCTCGCCGACCACACCGGGAGTCCTTGGTACAGCGCCCTGCACGGGTAGAGCGTGTGGAGCGGCGGTCACGCCGCCACGCCGCTGCGCACGAGCGCCTCGATGTCGTCCGAGGAGAGCCCCGCTTCCGCGAGCACCTCGCGCGTGTGTTCGCCGAGCAGCGGCGCGGCACGGCGCAGGCGCGGCGGCGTATCGCGAAGGCCGAGCGGTGATCCGATGGCGTGGACGGTCCCGGCGCTCGGGTGGGGGAGGTCCACGAAGAAGCCGCGGTCGCGCAGGTGCGGGTCGGCGAAGACGTCCGCGAACGTGTTGACGCGCCCGCACGGCACGCCTGCCTCCTCGAGCACGGCCAACCACTCCGCCGTCGTCCGCGTGACCGTGATCTTCTCGATGATCGTGGCGAGCTCGCGGTAGCGGGCGCGGCGCTTGGTCACCGTCGACCATGCCGGGTCGCGCGCGAGCGATTCGAGCCCGGCCGCCGCGCAGAGCGCCTGCCACGTCGAGGGGCTCGTCGCCCCGAGCGCGACGTAGCCGTCGCTCGTGCGGAAGGCCTGGTACGGCGCCGCGACGCGATGCGCCGAGCCGAGCGGCGCCGGCACCTCGCCCGTCTCGAGGTAGACGCCCGACTCCCAGATCGCCAGCGAAACGCCGCTCTCCAAGAGCGAGATGTCGATGAGCTGGCCATGCCCCGAACGCTGACGCGCGAGCACGGCGCACACGACCGCGTACGCGCCGTAGATGGCGGACGCGAGGTCGACGATCGGCACGCCGACCTTCACGGGCGGACGGCCCTCTTCGCCCGTCACGCTCATGAGCCCACTCTCGGCCTGCAGGATGAGGTCGAGGCCCGCGCGGTCGCGGTACGGGCCGGTCAGGCCGAAGCCCGTGACCGAGAGGTAGATGAGCTCGGGCCGCAGCGCCGCGAGAGCGGGGTACCCGAGGCCGAGCGACTCCATCGTCCCCGCGCGGAGGTTCTCGACGACGACGTCCGCGCCGGACACAAGCGCGCGGAACGCATCGGCGCCCCCGGCCTGCTTAAGGTCCAGCGCGAGGCTGCGCTTGTTCCGGTTGAGACGCAGGAATCCCGCACCGTCGGCGCCGCCCGCGGGGAAGGGGCCGAGCGCGCGGCTGTAGTCACCGGAGCCCGGAAGCTCGATCTTCACCACGTCCGCGCCCATGTCGGCGAGCAGCGTCCCCGCGTACGGCCCGGCCATGTAGTTACCGATCTCGAGCACGCGCAGTCCTTCGAGGGTCACGCCGCGGCCCGTTTCGACATCACCTGCTCGTAGAGACCCAGGAGCTGGTCGGTGACGTGGTCCCAGTCGTACTCGGGCGCTCGCCTCGCCCCCGCCTCGCCGAGGCGCGCGCGGAGCTCGGGCTCGCGGATGAGCCGTTCGAGGGCGTGCGCGATGGCCTGGTGGTCCTTCGGCTCGACCAGGAGGCCGCTGACGTTGCGCTGCACCACGCGCTTGTAGCCGTGGATGTCGCTCGCGACCACCGGCAGCCCCGCGGCCATCGCCTCGAGGAGCACGATCCCGAACGACTCCTGCCCGGTCGAAGGCGCGCAGAAGACGTCCGCGGTGCGGTAGAAGCGCGCCTTATCCGACTCGGACACGCGGCCCGTGAACAGGACATCGGGCAGCTGGTGGCGGTGGACGAAGCGGCGGAGGTCGCCGAGCTGCGGCCCACGGCCGCCGATGATGAGCCGCGTGTCGGGGTAACCGCTCTTGAGCGCGGCGTACGCGCGCAGAAGGTAGCCGGCGCCCTTGCGCTGCTCGAGGCGCCCCATGAACAGGATGTTCGTCCTGCCGTCGCGGTACTCCGGGAACGCCTTCGCCGCGCGGAAGAAGTCCACGTCCACCCCGTTCGGGATGATGCGGTAATCGCCCGGGAAGTAGCGCGAGACGAAGTGCCGAGCGGCGCTCGATACGGCGATCCGCCCGTC
The DNA here is from genome assembly GCA_030774595.1 of Chloroflexota bacterium. The sequence continues at coordinate 5,398 of JALYKU010000190.1, forward strand.
CAGTTTCCTCATGTAGTGCTCGGCGAGCAGTCGCCCCGACCAGTAGGACAACGAGAAACCGCCGAAGGCGTGGAACGTCGCGACGTTCGGGCAGCGCGCCCGGTCGAGGATCTGCGCCGAGAGGAACGGCACCAGCGGCTCGTGGTGGTGGATGATGTCGAAGCGCTCGCGCTCGAGCATGCGCTTCACCAGCCACTCCAGGCGCAGGGAAAGCGTCACGCGGCCGATGCTCCCGTTGTACGGGATCGCGACCGCTTGACCGATCTGGATCACGTCCTGCGCGGGCGGGTCATCGCCCCACGGCGCCGTGACGATCCGCACCTCGTGGCCACGTTCGCGCAGCCGTTCGTAGGTCTCCCGGATGTGCTCGTTCGCGCCGCCGGGACGCGGGTACGCGTACGGGGAGACGATGCCGATCTTCATCGCGCGCCTTTCGGCCCGACGCGCTTGCGCAGCCGCTTCGCGGGGTCGCGCACCATCGAGCGCCACTGCTGGCGCGCCGCGCCATGGAGGTGCTCGCCGAGCGTCCAGGTCCGTCCGCGGGCGACGGTCGTGCGCAGCGCCAGCGCTCTGCGCAGGTCCTCCGGCGAGCGGCCCGGGAACTCGGTCCACGCCGTGCCCACGAGGTTCGCGTGGTGCGCGTCGCTCGACCCCGTCTCGGCCACGCGGAGCACGTGCGCGTTGAGCCACCTCGCGCGCACGGCCCGGACGCGCCCGGCGTACGACGGGTTCCGCAGCTCGATCGCATCCACCAGGCGCTCCGTCTCGCCGCTCTCGGCCATTCGCCGAAGCGCGGTCTCGCCCACCGAGAAGGTCAGGTACGACAGCGGATGTGGCACGATGGCCACCCCTCCCGCGCGGTGCACCGCCGTGATGGTCTCGGCGAGGGGCCGCAGCATCGGAATATCGCTCTCGACGAACAGCGCCAGCAGGTGGCCCGACCGGGTCGTCACCTCGATGCCAGGGACCACCGCGACGCTGCTGCCGCGCGCGGCGGCCACATCGCGCAGCGCGAACGAAGCGCGGATGTCGTCGTGGTCGGTGATCGCGATCACGTCGAGACGGGCGGCCTCCGCCGCGTCGAGGATCTCCGCCGGTGAAGACAGCCCGTCGCTGACGTCCGAGTGCAGGTGCAGATCCGCGCGTCCCACCGCGCCTGCCGTCGCCGGCGTCACTCGGTCCACACCCGCTCGAAGACCGACCACTGCTCCGGAGCGCGGCTGACGGCGCCCTCGAGCACCGCCGCCCAGCGCCGCATGTTCTCGCGCAGGTCCGCGGCGCGATCGCCGGTAGCCACCAGCTCCATCGCCGGATGGAAGCGCGCCACCATCGTCCCGCCCTCGCGTCCGGCGAACGCGGGCACCAGCGCGGCGCCGGTGCGCATGGCGAGCGCGACGTGAACGGAGGGCAGGAGGGCGGGACGCCCGAAGAAGGCCACCCGCTCGCCGACGCCGGTCACGGCCCGGTCCGCGAGGACCGCCAGGATCTCGCCCCGCCGGAGGACCCGGTGGATGCCGATCGCGGAGTCGGTGGACACGAACCGCAGCCCCATTCGCGTCCGCGCGCGATTCACGCTGCGGGACAGCCCGCCGCTGTCGCGCTCGACGGGCAGCGTCACCGGATATCCCTTCGCGACCATGATCTGGCCGACCACGGAGATCGGGCCCACGTGCGCGCTCGCGATCACGACGCCGCGGCCGCGGGCGAAGGCGCGCACGAACTGGTCCCAGCCTTCTTCGCGGACCGACGCGAGCAGCCGCTCAGGCCGCAGGCGCGGGATGCGGAAGATCTCGAGGTAGTTGCGGACCTGCTCGACGAACGTCCTGCGCACTAGCGCCTCGCGCCGACGGCGCTCCGGGGCGAGCACCGCGAGGTTCGCGCGCACCGCGCTGCGCGCACCCGGTGAAGCGAGGTACGTGAACGTGCCGACGACCTCGCTCAGGACGCCGTCGAGCGCCGCCGGGATGCTGGGCAGCGCGCGATCCGCCACGCTCGGCAGGAAGCTCGCGAGCTCCCTACGCACCCGGGGACGGCCACATCGGGCGGAAGATGTACCACTGGTCGGGCCAGCGGCGGACGAATCCCTCGAGCCCGCCGGCGATCGCCTGCGTGGCGTGCTCGATGTCGTACGCCGTCTGCCGCGTCCGCTCGACGAAGATCGGAGGCAGCGCGATGCCGCGGAAGGTGTTGTCGCGCTCGCGGACGACGGCCGCGACGATGATCGGCGCGCCCGAGACGCGGGCCAGGCTGGCCGCGACCGTGGGGAACGGCGCCGGCTCGCCGAAGAACCGCGCGCTCACGTTGTCGAAGGCCTGCGACCGGGGGCCGAGGTCCATCATGAGTCCCACCATCTCGTTCCGCCGCAGCGCGCCCAGGACCTTCTTGGCGGCCCCGTCGGGCGAATGGATGGTGATGTTCTTGTGCGCCCGATTCCCGACGAGGAGGTCCATCAATCGCTGGTTCTCGAGCTCGTCCGCGATCACGTTGAGCGGGATCTCGTCGGCGATGCGAGCGCCGCCGAGCTCGAAGTTGCCGAAGTGGATCGACACGAAGATGACGCCGCGCCCCTGCGCCATCGCCTCCCGAAGGTGCTCCCAGCCGTCCACGACAACGAGCCGCTTGAAATCGTCGACGGTCTGCGCGGGGAATCGCATGATCTCGACCAGGTACTTGGCGAAGTTGCGGAACGAGCGCCTCGACACACGCGCGACCTCGCGGTCCGTCTGGGGAAGATCCAGCACCACGGAGAAGTTGCGCTTGGCGATGCGACGCTTCGAGCCCCATCCGAGATACGCGAGCTCGCCGGCCACGACGGCCACGAGATAGGTGACGCGCGACGGCAGGCGCTGGGCCAGCGCCGAAGCGATCCGCCAGAACCAGTACCCGGCGCCGTGAAAGATCCGATCGACCACTCGCCCTACCCGCGCCCGGTCAGCGTCTCAGAATCGCCGCCTGCGATGAACGCCTCGACGGCCTCCCGCGCCTTGTCGTCGTGCATCTGCCGCGGCGGCGCCTTCATGAAGTACGCGGAAGGCGAGACGATCGTGCCGGCGAGCCCGCGGTCGAGCGCGATCCTGCAGCAGCGTATGGCGTCGATGACCACGCCGGCGCTGTTCGGCGAATCCCAGACCTCGAGCTTGAGCTCGGCGTTGAGCGGGACGTCGCCGAACGTCGTGCCCTCCATCCGGATGTAGGCCCACTTGCGGTCCTGGAGCCAGGGGACGTAATCGGACGGGCCGACGTGGACGTCGCCCGGCGGCAGGTCGTGGTCGAGCATGCTCATCACGGCGTTCGTCTTGCTGATCTTCTTCGACTCGAGGCGGTCGCGCTCGAGCATGTTCAGGAAATCCGTGTTGCCGCCGAAGTTGAGCTGGTACGTGCGGTCGAGCCTCACGCCGCGGTCCATGAAGAGCCGCGTCAGCACGCGGTGGGTGATCGTGGCGCCGACCTGCGACTTGATGTCGTCACCCACGATGGGCAGCTTCTTGGCGGCGAAACGCTTCTGCCAGTAGGGCTCACGGCCGATGAACACCGGGATGCAGTTGATGAACGCGCATCCGGCTTCGAGGATCTGCTCCACGTACCACTTCGTCGCCTCCTCGCTGCCGACCGGCAGGTACGAGACGACGACGTCGGTCCGCGTCTCTTTGAGGATCTGCACGATGTCGGCGGTGGGGCCGCTTGCCTTGCGCACGATCCCGGACACGTACTTGCCGATGCCGTCGTGCGTCATCCCCCGGCTGACCGTCACGCCGGTCTTCGGCACGTCGGCGAACCGGTAGGTGTTGTTCGGAGGGGCGTAGATCGCCTCGGCGAGGTCCTTCCCGACCTTGTTCGTGTCCACGTCGAACGCCGCCACGAACTCGATGTCCCGCAGGTGGTACCCGCCGAGCTCGACGTGCATGAGGCCGGGGACCTTCTGATCGGGCTTGGCGTCGCGGTAGTAGTGCACCCCCTGCACGAGGGAGCTCGCGCAGTTGCCCACGCCGATGATCGCGACGCGGATCCTCCGCCTGGCGGCCGACCCGGATGGCCGCGCTCGCTTCGCCGCCGCCTTCCGTGGCCTCGCGCGTCTCGTGGTGGTGCGTTTGGCCGGGCTCACCGTCCGGCCTCGCTCGACGCGCGCGCCACGTGGATCACGCGCTGGAACACCGTGAACGTCGCGAGGATCGCCGTACCCAGGACCGCCGCGACGAACAGCGGCTCGAATCCCGTGAGTCCCCACGCTCCCGCGCCGACCAGCAGGATCGTCAGCCGTGCCTCGCGGGGAGCGAGGCCGACGTTGGCGGCGAAGCCCAGCGACTCGGCCTTCGCCCTCGTGTACGCGACGACGAACGACGCCACGAGCGCCACCAGTGCGGACCAGAATAGGAGCGGGTCGCGGTGGGTCGCGCCGAGCGATGCAGCGGCGGCGAGCAGCGCGGCGTCTGCGAGACGGTCGACGGTCGAGTCGAGGAAAGCGCCGAATCGCGTGCCGCCGCCGGCGAGCCGCGCGAGCTGTCCATCCAGCGCGTCAGCCAGCGTGCCGACCAGCAGCACGATGGCGGCGGCCAGGGGACGGTCCGACGCGAGGAGCGCGCATCCGGCCAGCGTGACCGCGAATCCCAGGAGCGTGACGGCGTTGGGCGTGATGCCGGCCGCGTGCAGGCGGCGGGCGAGCGGAGCGATCCCCATGCGCGTGCCATCCGCGACCTCCTTGGGGAGGACACCGTGGCTCACCGGCTCGCCTCAGAAGGGTCGAGCAGGCTCTGGAGGCTGTGCTCCTGAAGCGCGGCGAACCGCTCACGATCGAACGAGCAGCGCACCTCGCGGCCGACGCGGGAGGTACGCACGATCCCCGCGCGGCGCAGGCGATGGAGGTGCCACGAGAGCAGCGGCTGGCTCAGTCCCAGCCGGCTGACCAGCGCCGAGACCGAGTGCTCCCCTTCGGTGGCGAGGATCCGCACGATGCGCAGGCGGTTGCTGTCGCCGAGCGCCCGGTGGAACGTCTTGAGCTCGTGCATCGAGGCCTGGGCCTGCAACATCCTCCTGACGCGGTGGTACGAACATTTCAATATTCGTTTATGCGTCAGCAGCCGACACTAGGGAGGCCGTCCGATGGTGTCAAGCCGAGGCCGCGCTACTTGCGCGAGGTGGCGAAGATCTCCGCGAGCTCCTTCACGGTCTTCTCGGAGTGCCCCTCGCGGAACGCATCCGCGACGCAGGTCTCGAGGTGACCTTCGAGGATGAGCGCATCGACGCGCTCGAGCGCCTTCTCCACGGCCATCGTCTGCTTGAGGACGTCGACGCAGTACACGTCCTCCTCCACCATCCGCTCGACCGCGCGCAGGTGCCCCGCGATCGACCGCAGTCGGGCCGCGACGCCCATCTTCGTATCGGGCTTCACTCACGACATCCTACCCCCCGGGGAGGGGTCACCTGGGGTCATACTCGGGTCGTGCCTCGCCGCCATCCCGCGCCGCAGCGCCCCGGCGGGCGCCAGT
>JALYKU010000191.1 GCA_030774595.1 Chloroflexota bacterium
CCTCCGCGGGTGATGCCCGCGGCCTGACTACGCGGTGGCGGCCTGCGCCTCCAGGCGCTTCCTGGCCGCCTCGATCCGCGCCACCGCGCGCTCGCGGCCGAGCAGCGCGACCGAATCGATCGGCGGCCCGACGGTGCGCCCCATGAGCGCGACCCGCACGACCATGAAGAGCTCGCCCGGCTTCCAACCCAGCGCCTCAGCCACCCCGCGGAGCGCGGTCTCTATACCATCCCCCTCGAACGGGTCGACCGTCGTGAGCACCGCCTCCGCGCGCGTGATCGCCTCGACCGCGGCCGCCCGGTCGCGCTTCTTCGGGACGAGGAGCGCCTCGTCGTACGAGAGCTCGTCGGTGAAGAGGAACGCGATGAGGTCCCTCGCCTGCGTCAACGTCTCCATCCGCTCCTGGATGAATGGCACCGCCGCGCGCAGGAGCCCCCGGTCCCACTCCGCCGGAACGAATGGCCCCAGCCGGGCGACGAGGTCTTCGGGCGACAGGCGCCGGATATGGATCCCGTCGAACCAGTCGAGCCGGTCGCGGTCCCACTTCCCTCCCGCCTTCTGGACGTGATCGATGCGCCAGCGCTCGACGAGGTCCTCCATCGTGAAGATCTCGTCCTCGCTCCCCGGCGACCATCCGATGAGCGCTAGGAAGTTCACCAGGGCCTCGGGAAGGTAGCCCTCCTCGCGGAACTCGGAGACCGCGGTCGCCCCGTGCCTCTTCGCGAGCTTGCGCCCATCGGGGCCCAGCACGTTGGGCAGGTGCGCGTGCGGTGGTACCTCCCAGCGGAATGCGCGGTAGACCAGCAGGTGCTTCGGCGTCGACGGCATCCAGTCCTCGCCCCGGAAGACGTGGCTGATGCGCATCTCGTGGTCGTCGATGACCACGGCGAGCTGATACGTCGGGAAGCCATCCGACTTCAGCAGCACCTGGTCCTCGATCGCGCGAAGCGGCCATGACACGTGGCCGTACACGAGATCGTCGATGGCGACCTCTCCGTCGTCGGGGACCTTGAGTCGTACCACGTGCCGCTCGCGCGCCGCGCGCTCGCGCGCTTCGTCGGCGGGGATGGACCGGCAGTGACGGTCGTAGCGGGTGATCTCACCACGCGCCGTCTGCTCGGCGCGGACCGCCGCGAGGCGCTCCTTGGTGCAGAAGCAGTAGTACCCGGCGGCATCGCGAACGAGCTCCTCGGCGTACCGCTGATACAAGGAAAGTCGCTCGGACTGCACGTACGGCCCGAAAGCGCCACCTTCACGCGGCCCTTCATCCCACCGGATACCCATCCAGTGCAGGCCGTCGTAGATCGTGTCGAGCGCCCGGGGATCGAAGCGCTCCTGGTCCGTGTCCTCGATCCGCAGTACCAGCTTTCCGCCGTTCTGCCTCGCGAAGAAATAGTTGTAGAGGGTGGTGCGCACGCTCCCGATGTGCAGCGATCCGGTGGGCGACGGCGCGAAGCGCAGGCGGACTTCGTTCACGGGAGACCGAGTTTACGGGCGGTATGCTGGCCGTGTATGGCAGTGGCGACCCGCCGCGAGCGGCGGGAGCAGGAAAAACGCCGGCAGCAGAGGCGCAAGGGCGCGCGGACGACGCGCCCGGCGCGGCGCGGCGGGGGTCTGGTGATCGGCGCCGTCCTGGTCGGGGTCATGATCCTCGCGATCGTCGCCGCACGGGCGGCGGGCGTCTTCGACCCGCCCGCGAAAGCCATCGATGTCAGCTCCGCTGAGAACCAGCCGGTGGGCGACGTCGGGCAGAAGATCGCGGACCTCGGCAACGCTCACATCCCGGTGGGCCAGCACGCGACGTACAACAGCGTCCCTCCGACGTCCGGAGAGCACTACGCGGCGCCGGCGGCACCGGCGCCGGCGGGCGTCAAGGACAGTACGCTCCCGAACGAGGTCACCACCCATAACCTCGAACACGGCGGCATCATCATCGTCTACAACAACCTCGCCCCGGCCGATCTCGACCAGCTCAAGTCCCTGTATCGCTCGCTCAGCAACGCGGGCTACCGCAAGATCCTCGTCGAGCCCTACCCGACGCTGTCCGACGCGAAGATCGCGGTCACCGCGTGGGACTGGATCCTCAAGCTTCCGGGCTACGAGCAGTCGCAGATCATCAAGTTCGTGCGCGCGCATTACGACGGCAAGGAAGCCCCCGAAGCAGGTGCCTCGTGGTGACCCGGGCGGCCTAATCGCCCCAGTAACGCTCCTCCTTCCAAGGATCGCCGCGGTTGTGGTAACCGTTGCGCTCCCAGAAGCCGGGCTTGTCGACCGCCGCGAACTCGATCCCGCGCAGCCACTTGGCGCTCTTCCACGCGTACAGCGGGGGCACGACGAGGCGGCACGGGCGCCCGTGCTCGGCCGCGAGTGGCTCGCCGTTCGCCCGGAATGCGATGAGGCAGTCGTCGCGGCGGCAGTACTCGATGGGGATGTTGGAGGTGAAGCCGTACTCGCTGTGGGCGATGACGAACTTCGCTTCGGGCTTCGGCTTGGTCCTCTCGACGAGCACCCGGAAGGGAATGCCCTCCCAGTGCTGGTCGAGTCGCGACCACGTCGTCACGCAGTGCATGTCGGCCCTGACATCCGCGCGCATCTGCTCGTCGAGCGCCTTGAACTCTTCCCAGGTCCAGCGCAGCTCGTCGTCGACCGCTCCGAAGACCCGGAAGTCCCATGTCGCCGGGTTGAAGCTCGGGACCGGGCCGTAGTGCAGCACGGGCCACTTCTCGGTCAGGTACTGGCCTGGGGGCACGCGCTCGGCCTTCTCGGGTGGCAGCTCGGCCTTCTTGGTGAAGAACTTCATTCGAGTCCCGCCGCGCGGCGCAGCATCTTGAACGTGTAGATGCCGGTGTCATGTCCGTCCGTCCACTCGGGCGTCAATCCGTACCGCCCAACGGCGTATACCTCCTTCAGCGAGGTCTGCGCGTCGCTGAACTTCGTGTCCGCGTTCACGTTCCCGCGGTAAGACCCTTCGCCGGAGCAGTAGGCGCACGGGCACGCGCGGCGAAAGCGTTCCCAGTCGTATTCCGAGACCGCGCCGTCGTCCCAGGTGACGCGGAAGATCCGTTGGTCCGCGACGATCTCCCAGTCGGTGGGGCGGTGGAAGACGTCGGGGGACGAGCTCACCACTCGAAGAACCGGGTACGGTCGAACGGCCAGAAGCGGACGATGACCTTGCCGATGATGTTCGCGACCGGCTGGGTCCCAAAGGTCCGAGAGTCGGACGATGCGAGCCGGTTGTCTCCCATGGCGAAGAACTCGCCCTCGGGGACCTTGAGTGGGTACTTGATCGTCGTGTTCTGAGGCTGCGTGAGGCCGTGCGCCTCGGGTGTGTTCTCGACCTTGTCGTTGACGTAGAGCCTGCCGTCGCGGAGGTCGACCGTCTCGCCCGCGGTCGCGACGACCCGCTTCACGTACGGGATCGTGGAGTCGAAGGTGGGAGTGAACACGACGATGTCGCCGTCGTGCGGAGGCGTCACCCGGTAATCGATCTTGCTCACGAGCACCCGGTCGCTCTGGAGGAGCGTCGTCTCCATGCTGCGCTGCCGCACCTCGGTGACCTGGACGACGAAGAGGTTCAGCACGACCGAGATGACCACCGCGAGCGCGAGCGCTTGGACGATCTCGAGCGCGCCGCGCCATGAGAACGAATGTTCGGTGCGGGTGACGGGAGGGGCGGTCTCCGGGTAGACCTCGGGGGTGGCCAACACGCTCAGTGTCGCATGAGCCGGCGGGCCTGGAGCGCGGTCTCGGGACCGCGGGGTGGCGCGACCATGGTCCGAGGCCGTAGCCTCGAGCAGAAATGCCTCGGGGGACCGAGCACCTCATCGCCGACCTTCTGGAAGAGGTACCGATCTTCGCCGCCCTGCCGGAGGACGACCGCCTCGAGATCGCGTCGCGGATGCGTCGCCGCCGCTTCGCCCGCGACGAAGTCGTCTTCCACCGCGAAGACCCGGCGGCGCACTTCTACGTGATCGCGGCGGGCACGGTGAAGATCGCGATCGAAGACGAGAACGGTCACGAGGTGGTCGTCGCGATCGAGCGGGGAGGCGACGTCTTCGGTGAGCTCGCGCTCTTCGATGACGCGCCGCGGTCGGCGACGGTGACCGCCGTGACAGAGACCGAGCTACTGACGCTGTCGCGTGACGACTTTCTCGGCGTGCTCACTCGGAATCCCGGCGCGATGCGGGAGATGCTGGGGCTGCTGGCCAGCACGGTCCGGCGCGCATCGGGACGGATCGAGGACCTGGTCTTCCTGGACGTACCCGGCCGCGTCGCAAAGTGCCTGCTGGACCTGATGCAGGCGCGGGGCGACAAGAAGGAGATCGATCTCACCCAGGACGACCTGGCGGCATTCGTTGGCGCAACGCGCGTGTCGGTGAACCGCGCGCTCGCCGACCTCGAGCAGCGCGGCGCCATCGTGATCGGTCGACGCCATATCGAGATCAAGGTGCCCGCCGTGCTTCGCGAGCAGATCCGCTACTGACTCAGGAAGCTCTCGAAAGGAAAGGCGCGTCCTCTCGCGTTCGTGGGGTGCGAGCAGGGGCTGACCCGTTCAGTGCCGGCCGGGCGGATCGGTGCCTGCCATCGCGGGGTCTGGCCCCATTGGTCGCGCCGCTCTGTCCGCGTGGTCATTCGAGCTCCGGCAGCTCCACCGGGTCACCGCGCGGACGGCAGATGCCGCAGTGGAGCGCATCCTCGACCACGAGCGCGCGGAGTACCTCGTGACGCTTGCCTCTGAACACGTCGATCACGAAGGGCTGGGTCCGCGCGTGCTCGCGGCACGTCCCGCGGCCACAGAAGCGGCAGGTGCCCAGCGCGGGCCGCTCGCAGGTCCAGCAATCCAAGTCACTCTCCCGCCACGGCCGACCCGAGGCCCGCGCCGACATAGTGCGCCGTGCGAGTCCGGAACTCACCGACGGTCTCTCCCGAGGCGCGCACCAGCCCGACGAAGTCGGCGCGGCCGAGCGCCTGGACGACCAGGTCGGTGACCGCGACGACCGTCGCGGTCCGAGGCTTCCCGAGCAGCAGCGCCAGCTCGCCGAACCCGTCGCCGCGTCCGATCCGGCGCAGCGGGGTGCCATTCGCGAGGCGTACCTCGGCCGTTCCCTCGCGGATCACGTAGTAGCGGTCGCCCGCGTCCCCGGCGTTGAAGACCGGCTGGCCGGCATCGAACCGCATCATCCGGAGGCGCGCCGCGATGCGCGGAAGCTCGGCGGGACCCAGGCCTCTGAAGAAAGGCAGTGAACGGAGGGCATTCCTCTCCTCCGCGGAGGCGCGGATGCGCGCCGCCACCTCGAAGCGGTCGCGGACCCAGCGGTTGAAGTGCGCCCTGTCGAGCGCCCAGAGCTCGACAGGTGTCGTCGCCCGCACCGTCGCGGAGCGGGGACGGCTGTCGAGCAGCGCCAGCTCGCCAAAGCCATCGCCCGGCTTCAGCGTGCCGATCACCAGGCCCTCCGGCGACAGGACCTCGAGCTCGCCCCGGCGCACGAGATAGAAGCGGTCTCCCGGCTCGCCGGCCGTCATCACCACGTCGCCGGCGTCGATGCGCTCCTCGGCCAGCTGTGCCCCCACCGCGGCCAGGGCCGGCCCAGCCAGGCCACCCAGGAACGGCACGCGCTGGAGGACCCTCACGCGGTCGAGGAGCGCCTCGCTGCGGCGCCGCTGGGCCCGGGCCGCCCGGACGCGCAGGCCGGTGCGGCTGAGCCCCACGAGGCGCATCGCCACGGCGACGAGGAGCGGTCCGACGAAGACGAGCAGCAGCAGCGCGAAGCCGATCACGCCGGCCGGACCGCCCCGGAACAGCTCCTGGGCGAGCGCGGACACGCGCTGGTCCCAGATCAGGAGGGAGAAGCCGAGTGTGAGGAGGGAGATCACGATCGCCAGCACGCCGTAGACGGCGAGACCGGCCTCCGCGCGCGTCCACGGCTCGCGCCGGCGGAGCTTCCGCGGCAGCCCACCCCGCACGAAGCCGAGGGCGCGCTGCCGCAGCAGCGGGGCGTCGAGAGCGTCGACGAGGACGTGGTAACCGTCGAGGTCGAGGATCGGCAGAAGGTTCAGTACGAACTGGAACACGAAGAGCGTCGCGGCCTTGAATGCGACCGCCCCGACCAAGGTGTCGGGCTGCGATGCGGCGAGGAGCGCGCACGCCGCGCCGACGCTGACGCCACCGAGCGGTCCGGCGAGCGAGACGACGATGCGCTGCCGCCGCGTAGCGAGGACCATGTCGGTCGAATCGACGTACATGCACGGGAAGAGGTAGTAGATCGCGAGACCCAGCCGGCGCACCCGCCGCTTGAAGTGCCGTATCGCGAGCGCATGACCGGCCTCGTGCACCGATATCGAAAGCACCTGCAGGAGCACGAGGGCAGCGAGGCCGAGCAGGTAGCTGCCCTCGATGGTGAACAGCTGATGCCGCGGTGAAGTGAACTCCCGGAACCAGACGACGAGTCCGAACGCCGCGAAGAGCAACAGCGCCACCGCGCCGGCCCGCGTGAACGCCAGACGCCCACCCGCGCGGTACACTAGGTCGACAACAGGCTCCGCGTTCGACCAGCTGGCGATGTTCCATACGATCAGCTTCCGCAGGAGCAGCGAAACGCGGACCAGCGGGTCGTGACGTGCTCTGTGCTGCCGGAGCCTGCTGTACACGTCGACGCGCGCCTCGCCGAAGAAGCCGTTGGCGGCGAGGGCCGCCGTCAGCCGCGCGAGCCGGTCCAGCGCGAAGTGGCCGCGCCGCCCGAGGTATTCGACGAGGATATCCGCGGTCGTCCTCCGGCCGTCCATGAGCTGGAAGAGCTCGGCGTCGGCGGGCTCGAGCTGAAGGTACGTACCTGCACCTGCGTCGCCGTGGGGATTCTTCAGCACCGTGTACGCCGTGCCGTCGCGCTTGCGCAGATCTGCCCGCTCGATGTCGGCAAGGGGGGCCGGAACGAGGGAGGCGTAGTCGAGCCGCGCGCCGATCGTCGCGTACACCCCGTCCACGCCCGCTGACTCTAGCGGCGGCCCCGCTCCGGGCGCGGAGCCGCCGAAAAGGGGTGCGCCCGCCGCCGAGGCGGTCGCCAGTCAACTCGTAGAGTAACCTTGAAGGCGACCAGTGGCAGTGACCCCGCCGAGCCCCTCGAGCACCGGCACCCATGCCCGACGTCCGCGCTGCCTCATCGTCGTGAGTGAGCGCCTCCTCGCGAGGCTCGTGCACCTCACCCTCGATCACGGCGAGTACGACCGGCGCATCGTCACCTCGGTCGCGGGGGCCAAGGCGACGCTCGAGAGCTGGCAGCCGCACCTCGTCATCATCGATCTCGACCTCGATGACGGCGGCGAGCCGGTGGACCTCATCGGTCTGCGCCGGCATGTCGGCGCCCCCTTTCCGATCATCGCGCTGACCCGCAGCTCGGACATGCGGGCGAACCTCACCGCCTTCGAGCGTGGGGTCGACGACCTTCTGACGGTGCCGTTCGCGCCCGAGGAGCTCATCGCACGCGCGCTGGCGGTCATGAGACGCGTCCATGGAATGAGGGTGGCGTTCCTGCCGACCGTGCGGATCGGGGAGCTCGAGATCGACCTGCTCGACCAGCGGGTCATCGCGAACGGTCAGGAGATCCCGCTGACCCGCACGCAGCGTTCGCTGCTCTACGTCCTCGCTGCGGGAAGCGGCATGGTCATGTCGCGCGACCAGCTCCTCGAGTACATCTTCGGCCGCGACGCCGTTCTGATCGAAAGCAACGTCATCGATCGCCACGTGCGGGATCTGCGGCTGAAGCTCGGAGACGATCCCTACCACCCGCGGTACATCGAGACCGTGGCGGGTACGGGCTACCGCTTCCTCGGTGCCCGTAGTTTTCCGGAGCACACGAGCCCAGCCACCGGTCCCTAAGGCGACCCTGGCTCGGGCCGTTTCCCTCGAGCCACCGCGGTTCGTCGACGTGCTGGAGGCGCGGCGGCGGTTACGCGCGTACCTGGCGCCGACGCCGTTCCGACACTACCCGGCCCTGTCCGCGCTCGTGGGCGCGGAGATCTTCGTGAAACACGAGAACGTCCAGCCGACGGGGGCCTTCAAGGTCCGCGGCGGGATCAATCTCGTGAGCCGCCTCGAGGAGCGCGAGCGGGCCTCGGGTCTGATCGCCGCTTCCACCGGCAACCACGGACAATCGATCGCGTATGCCGCACGCCTGTTCGGCGTGAAGGCCGTCATCTGCGCTCCGCGCGCAGCGAATCCGACCAAGGTGGCCGCGATGCGCGAGCTGGGCGCTGAGGTCCTGCTGGAGGGCGCCGACTTCGACGAGGCGCGGGGGTACGCCGAGCGCCTCGCTGAGGAGCGCGGGCACCGGTACGTCCACTCCGGCGATGAGCGCTTGCTGATCGCGGGGGTGGCCACGGCCACGATGGAGATGCTCGAGGACGTGCCGGACCTGGACGCGATCATCGTTCCGGTGGGTGGGGGGAGCGGCGCGGCAGGCGCGTGCGTTGCCGGCAAGGCCATGAACGCGGACATCAAGGTGATCGCCGTCCAGTCAAGCGCAGCTCCTGCCGCATACCGCTCGTGGCGTGGGCGCACTCTGGTCACCGACCGGATGAACACGGCGGCGGAGGGCCTGGCGACGCGCGTCGGCTTCGACCTTCCACAGCGCATCCTCTGGGAGCAGCTCGATGACTTCGTGCTCGTGTCGGAGGACGAGATCCGCTCCGCCACGCGCCAGATGATCGAGATCACGCGCACGCTCGTAGAGGCAGCGGGCGCGGCCCCGCTCGCGGCGGCGCTGCGCCTGCGCGATCGGCTGCGCGGATCGCGAGTGGGCCTCATCTGCACCGGTGCGAACATCAGCCTCGCCCAGCTCGGGGCACTGCTCAGCGGATCGTCCGCCTGAATCGGTCGTTCGGGAGCGCGGAGTGCTCGGGATGTGCTCGAGCGTCCGTGCGGGTGCGATATCGTTTCGGAGTTGCCACGGTGACCGGATGCCCCGGTCCTGCTGATGCGGGAGTAGCTCAGCTGGCAGAGCGCGACCCTTCCAAGGTCGATGTCGCGGGTTCGATCCCCGTCTCCCGCTCCGACGTTCTTGCCGCCGGCCGCGTGCGGCTCGACCGCGGCGGATCGCGCTCGCGGCCTATCGCGCCCTTCGATCTCCCGTTCGCGAAAAGCGGTCGATTGGCCCGCTACGGAAGCGTGAGCGAGGGTAGCGGGAGAGTGATGAACGGACGTCGGTGGCCAATGCCATGGCGGCCACGAGGGCGACCCCCGCCACATCCGCGGCCCGGGCACCGTTCCAGAGGCCGAAGGCCAGCGCCAGGAGGCCGAACGTGAAGCCGACGCCGACGACGCCTTTCCACTCATTTCATTCGACTCATTCGACGACATCCCACAAGCGCCAAATGCACCGTCGGTGTCAGGACGCCCGCTGAGAGGCCATGCTCACGAGCGGACGTTCGCTGTGAGCCGCGCGGCGGCCGACGGAGGCCGGCCTTTGGCACGCGGCGCTGGCCGCGTGGCAGCGCGATGATCGCGTGGAAAGGGCGAGTGGTGAGGTAGATGGCAGGATCCGGGGAATTCCGCTGCGACCGCTGCGGCCGGACGTTCGAGTCGCGCGAACGGCTCGAGGCCCACTGGGTGGAGTCGCACGAGATCGAGCGCGCCGAGACCATCGGCTGCGATGAGTGCGGCACCGAGTTCGACGCGCGCGGTCAGCTCGACAAGCACAAGCGCGAGCAGCACCCGACGTCCGAGCGCCCGCGTGGATCGCGGCGACCGATGACCCGGTCGCGCACGGCCGCCGCGCCGCCATTCACGCTCGAGCGGATCGGTGTCCTCATGAGCTCGGACTCGACCATCGCCGAGGAGGTCGAGGGCGTGCTCAACCCCGGTGTCGCGCGCGGACCGGATCGGGAGCTGTACCTCTTCCCGCGCGTGGTCGGCAAGGGGAACTACTCGCGCGTCGGCATCGCGCGCGTGTGGTTCGACGATTCCGGCGACCCGACCGGAGTCGAGCGCTTGGGCTACGCGCTCGAGCCGACGGAGCCGTACGAGTTGCGGGAAGGCGGCGGTGGCTGTGAGGATCCCCGCGTGACGTACATCGAGCCCCTGCGGCTCTATGTCATGGCGTATACGTCGCTCGGGCCGACCGGTCCCCGCATCGCGCTCGCGGTATCAGAGGACCTCCGCTCTTGGCGCAGGCTCGGTCTCGTCGACTTCCAGCCGGATCCCGATCCGGTCTACGGCGTCGAGTTCGATGAGTACCACAACAAGGATGCGGCGTTCTTTCCGCTCGTCGTGGACCGCCCCGACGGCACGCCGTCGCTGGCGATGATCCACCGCCCCGCGTACACGAAGGAGGACATGCCGCACGGCGTGACCGAGGTGCGGCCGAGCATCTGGATCTCGTACTGCGCGCTTCCGCACGCGCAGCGCGACGTACGTGCGCTCGGGCAGCTGCGCTACCACCACCCGCTCATCGAGCCGCGTGAGCCGTGGGAGGAGCTGCGCATCGGCGGGGGCGCGCAGCCGGTCCTCACGCGGGACGGCTGGCTGCTCATCTACCACGGCGCAGCCGGCACGATCCCCGATGACCCGAAGCGGCCGAAGCGCGTGCGTTACTCCGCGGGCGCCCTCGTCGTCGACCGGAGCGATCCGCGCCGCGTGCTGTACCGGTCGCGTTCGCCGGTCCTGGACCCGGAGACACGCGAGGAGACCGAGGGCGTCGTGCCGCAGGTCGTGTTCCCGACCGGCGCGGATGACCGCGGCGACGGCCGCGTCGACGTCTATTACGGCATGGCGGACTCGTTCATCGGCGCCGCGCGCCTGCACGTGCCGGATCGCCTGCCCCGAGCAGAGGACGCCGCGCGGTGAGCGCTGCGGGCGCGCGGAGGGTCGCTTTCCCACCGGGCGCGCCGACGCGCGTTCTCGCATCCGACGCGCCCAGCGGCCGTCTCGGTGCCGTGGCGCCGGGCGGCGC
Source organism: Chloroflexota bacterium (assembly GCA_030774595.1). Next base: position 10,944 of record JALYKU010000191.1, read on the forward strand.
TCAGGAAGCGATCGCCCACCGCACCGGCTGACCCTCGACCTGGCGCACGCGGCCGCCGAGCTGCAGGTGGCGAAGGTGGGCGAGCGTCTCGGCGAGCGCGAAACGCTCCTCGTGCGCCGAGCGGAGCACCGGGAACAGCGTCCGGCACACCGCGTACGCGTCGCGCTCCGCCCCGATGGCGGCGAGCGTCGCGTCGAGCCTCGCGGCGTGGTGGACGAGCAGCTCGTCGACGCGCCCCGCGAGGTCATCGAACGGATCGCCGTGCGCGGGGAGTACTCGGCGGACCGGAAGATCGCGGATGGCGCGCAGAGCGCCGACGAAATCGCCGAGCGGATCCTCCCGCGAGAACGGGTACAGGCCGACGTTCGGCGTGATCCGCGGGAGGACGTGGTCTCCCGCGAACAGGATGCCCTCCGCCTCGTCGACCAGCACCGCGTGGAAATCCGTGTGGCCGGGGGTCCAGCGCACGCGCATCGCCCGGCCGCCGAGGTCGACCAGTTCGCCGTCGGCGACGTCGACGATCCGCTCGATCGCATCGACGCGCTCCCGCATCGTGATCCACGCTTCGCGCATCCCCTCGTTCGCTTCAGGCGGCATGCCGTGGACCGCGAACCACGCGTACGTGTCATCGATGAGTCGGCCATCCGGCGACCACACGCGTCGCGCGGCCGCGGCTTCCGGCGCATGCATGACGACCTCGGCACCGTCGCGCTCGACGGTACCCGCGAGCCCCATGTGGTCCGGATGCAGGTGCGTGACGAAGACCCGATCGATGTCCGCGATGCGGATGCCGGTCTCCGCCAGGCCCGCGCGCAGCGCCCGCTCGCCGTCGTCGGTGTGGAGGCCCGCGTCGACGAGCGTCCAGCCACGGTCGCCCTCGACGAGGTACACGTTCACCGCCCGCAGCGCGAGCGGCAGAGGCACGCTGACGCGCCGCACGCCCGCCGCGACCGATCCTTCGCTCACGCTTCGGTACACTCGTGGTCTCCGGCCCGTTCGTCTAGCGGCCCAGGACACCGCCCTCTCAAGGCGGAGACCACCGGTTCGAATCCGGTACGGGCTACATGCGATGCCCCGTGTGGATGGGCGTTCAGGTGCGCCAGCTCCGGGCACCATCCGTGCGAGAAAGACGTCGGCGGCTGGCCATCTGACGCCGGGGGGCTGCTCGTCCCGGTCCATCCCCGGCATTTGCCACGTGTGTCCATCGGCACGCCCGCCTCCGCGAGCACCCGATGGAGCTTGGCCATCTCGGGGTGATCAGACAGAGCGCGGTGAGCGCCAGGCGGCCTATCGGGTACGCCGCCGACATCTCCCGCACAAGCCGTAGAAGTCGAGCGCGGCGTGATCGACCTGAAAGTCGTGCCGCCGCCCGACAGCACCGAGCATCGGCGTGACCAGTTCTTCGGCCAGATCTTCGACGGCCTGGCAGCGGGTGCAGACGAGGTGGTGGTGGTGCTGCGGGTCGCACGAGATGTACGCCCAGACGTGACCTTCGCGCTCGAACCGGCTCGCCATGCCATCCTCGACCTGAGCCTCGAGGGCGCGGTAGACGGTGGCACGTCCGATCGTCGGATGGCTCCGCTTGATGCGGTCAGTGAGCTCTTGCGCGCTCAACGCGCGCCGCGCGGCCGCCAGCGCTTCGGCGACGATGACGCGCTGCTGGGTCAACCGTCGTCCGCCCGCGGTCAGGCGCTTGGGAATCGACTCGGTCGCGATCCAGGGAGCATACTGCCGTCCCAGCTAGTTGACAATCAGTCTCACCTTGCATAGCGTCGAGACTAATTCTCAAGAAGACGAGGTGTGTTGCTCTTGCGCGCGTCACTCTCCGCCCCGGCTTCCTTCGCGCTGCGGTGGAGCATCGCCACGGTGCTCACCTTCGCCGCGTGTGCGGCGCCAGCCTCGACGACTCCAGGCTCGGCGCCGGCCGCGTCCGCCGCGACATCCGGCGGTGTGGGGCCCGTCGCCTCGGGCCCGGCGATCCCCGTCCTCGGGACCGAGAACTTCTACGCCGACTTGCTGAGCCAGATCGGCGGGTCACGGGTGGAGGCGAGCAGCCTGCTGAACGATCCGAACGCCGATCCGCACGCGTTCGAGGCAAGCCCGAGGGCCGCCGCCGCGGTGGCCGACGCGAGGCTCGTCATCGTGAACGGCATCGGGTACGACGATTTCATGCAGAAGCTGCTCGGAGCGTCGAGCAACCGCGATCGCGTCGTGATCAACGTGCAGGAGCTGCTGGGGCTCAAGAATGATGTGAACGCGCACGTTTGGTATGAACCGACAACGATGCCCAAGCTCGCCGACGCCGTGACGACGGCGCTGGGCAAGCTCGATCCTCAGAACACCGCCTACTTCGCCGCGCAAAAGGCGAAGTACGTCGCCGCGCTCAAGCCGATCGACGACAACGTCGCGGCGCTCAAAGCGAAATACGGGGGCGCCCCTGTCGCCTTCACCGAGCCGGTCGCGGAGTACCTGACGGACGCGATCGGTCTGAAGGTGTTGACGCCGAAGAGCTTCCAGGAGGCCCTCGAGCAGGGCGTGGACCCCTCACCCGCCGATGTGGCCGCCGAACGGGACCTGTTGACCGGGAGGAAGGTGCGGGTGCTGCTCTACAACAGCCAAGTCAATTCGCCGCTCACGAAGGACATCCAGGATCTCGCGGTGAAGAGCGGCGTTCCCGTCGTCGGCGTCGCGGAGACCATTCCGCCGAGCTTCAAAACATTCCCCGAGTGGATGCTCGCCCAACTGGACGCGCTGGATCGAGCGCTCGCGAAATGACCGCTAGCATCTGAGACTGGCTCTCAAGGCAAGGAGGCCGCGATCATCACCACGACTGGCCCAGCCGTCCGCTTCGAGCGCGTCACCGTCGACTACGGCGCCCGGCGCATCTGGAGCGACCTCTCGCTCGAGATCGCGCCGGGTTCGTTCGTGGCCATCCTCGGCCCCAACGGCGCGGGCAAGACCTCGCTCCTCCGGGTGATCCTCGGGCTCGTCTCTCCCTCGGTCGGACGCGTCGAGCTGCTGGGAAGGACCCCGCGGCGCGGCGATCCGTGGATCGGCTACGTGCCCCAGCACCAATCCTTTGATCCGGATCTGCCGCTGCGCGGCCGCGACCTCGTCCGGCTCGGTATCGATGGGCACCGCTGGGGCATCGGTTGGCGAAGTCGCGCGGCCGATGCGCAGACCGCGGCGGCGATCGCTTCGGTCGGCGCGGAGCGTTACGCGGATGGGGCGATCGGACGCCTCTCGGGCGGCGAGCAGCAACGGCTGCGCATCGCGCAGGCGCTCGTCGGCCAGCCAAAGCTCCTGCTGTGCGACGAGCCGCTCGCGAACCTCGACCTGCGGTATCAGCAGGCGATAACCGATCTCATCGGCGCCTGGCGCGAGCGCACCGGCGGAACGGTCCTCTTCGTGACCCACGACGTGAATCCCGTGTTCGGATTGGTCGACCAGGTCCTGTTCGTCGTCAACGGTCGATGGGCGGCCGGGAGCCCGGATCAGGTTCTCACCTCGGAGCGGATGTCCGACCTCTACGGATCGCACGTCGACGTGGTCCGCGTCCACGGCCGGATCCTGGTCGTCGGCGAGTCGACCGAGACCGGGTTCAATCTCGACGAGCCGCACCACGTGCCCGTCGCGGTCGGGCACGAGATGCCCCGCTGATGGATCAGCTCGTCAACCTGCTCGGCTACGAATTCGTTCAGAACGCGATCGCCGCAGGGATCGTCATCGCCATCGTTTCGGGCGTCGTGAGTCGTTTCGTGGTCGCTCGGAACATGTCCTTCGCCGTGCACGCCCTTGCCGAGTTGGGCTTCACCGGCTCGGCCGGCTTCATCCTCCTGCGTCTCTCTCCGGTGCTGGGCCTGCTCACCGGGAGCGCGGTCACGGCAGTGTTCATCGGGGCCCTCGGGGTACGCGCTCGGAGCCGCGACACCGTGGTCGGTGTCGTCATGGCCTTCGGGCTCGGCCTCGGTGTGCTGTTCATCACGCTCTACAAGGGGTACGCCACGCAGGCCTTCGCCATCCTGTTCGGGACGATCACCGGCGTGAGCCGCGGCGATGTCGCGTTGTTGTTCGCGATCGGCATGGTGACCCTGGCTGCCCTCGCGGTCGTCTACCGACCCCTGACGTTCGCGACCGTCGACCCCGAAGTGGCCGAGGCCAGGGGCGTGCCGGTCGGTGCGCTGGCCGTGGCCTTCCTGTTGATCATGGCTGCGGCCGTCGCCGAGGCCGTGCAGGTGGTCGGTGTACTCCTGATCCTCACCCTGCTCATCACTCCAGGTGCGTCCGCCGAGCGACTGACCCCGAAGCCTGGACGTGCCGTCCTCTACAGCGTGGCGATCGCCCTCTTCTGCACGCTCGGCGGGATCGCGCTCTCGCTGATCACCAATCTCGTCGTCAGCGTCTTCGTGACCACCCTGAGCTTCGCCTCGTATCTGGCGTCGCGTTTTGTTGTCGGCCCCGCCCTTCGGGATCGCTCCGCGCACCGCATGCGCGCTGCGGTGGTCCCATCTGCAGGAAGCGCGGGCGCGAGCAGAACCTAGGGTTCTCGGCCGCGGATGAGTGGGCTGTAGAGATGGAGCATGCGCCCACCCGTAACTCTGGACCGTTGACCGTGTTCGACGGTGGTAGTGTGCGTCGGCGGTGATGAGGATCACGGCGCGGCCGTCAAGGTCTCTATTCCGCCGCACGACATGAGCGGCGCACCCGCGCGTCCCGAGCCTGCCAGCCGAGCACCGTGGTAATGAGCTCCGAGCCCGGTCCCGAGCAGGAGGAGCTCGACCGTCTCACCGCCGACCTTCGCGTCTTCGACGTGAATGGCATCGAGCGCGCGGCGTGGGGGTGGGATCGGCATGAGGCGAGAGGTCTCGACGCGTATCACCGAGCGGAGAAGGCCGCGCTCGCCCTGATCGAGCGAGGCGATCTCGGCCAAAGGTGGGAAGAGTTCCGTCGCCAGCTCTTCGGGCTGACAGAATCACCTGGCGCGCTGGTCAACTGGCGCGCCCACCACGGACAGCGCGGACACAAGGCCGAACGTGCGGCCCTCGGCGCGGCGCTCGGACTGTTCGGACGAAGAAGCCTCGACAGAGAGCAATACGTGACCCTCGTCGAGCCGATGGCTGAAGCGCTGCCGTGGCTTCTGCCCGATCGCGCTCCCGCGCCCCGTACGTCCGAGTAGGTCCGGGCGCGCTCCGCCTCTTGATCTCGTCGACTGCCCGGTGCGCCAACGCACAGCGACTGCGGCGCGCCCGCCTCGCGCGTGGTCTCGACGCCTGGTGAACGGTGTCCATCCAGCGCTGGCCGCCGCCCTATCGTGGCGAAAGGTGACGCGGCTCCTGGACGCACAAGCGGTGCGGGAACGACTCGGTTCCACTGATGCGTGCAGCGAGCGGCTCGTCGAACTCGAGTCCATCGGACCGCCTTCCGACGCGTTGACACTGCCGTCGCCCGACGAGGCGCGACACCTACTTTCGCGCTTGGCCCTTCCGAGCCGTGACGTCGAGAGCATCGTCGCATCGCTCCCCACGCCCACCGACGATCCGGAGCTGTGGTGGCTCCTCGAGCGCTGCCATAGCCAGCTCGTGCGGGACGTTGGCGGGTTCGAGCCGCTTCCGCCATGGCCGATGCTGCCCGCCTCGCTGGGCGAGCGCGGCCGGCTCTTCTACGTGAACGTGTTCCTCGCGACGCTCCCGGCGATCAGGCGATGGCACGAAGAGCGCGGTATCCCTGACGAAGTGTCGTGGGCGACGCTCGCCGACCTCGGCAACCAGGTGGACATCCACCGATGGATGTACGGATCGAGCGGCCTGGAAACGCGCTCGTGGCTGACACTGCACTTCCGCGGCGGCATCTACCGCCTCGGCCGCCTGCAGTTCAATCGTTCGCGCATGGGACCGGCACCCGGGCGGCCGCCGCTCTTCTGGTATGACGCGGTCACGGTCGATCGGCGCGGATCAGGGTTCCGGCCGGGCGATCACGCGCTCGGGATCCACATCCCCCGCGGCGCGCCGCTGGCGCCGGAAGCGTGCGACAGCTCGTTCGAGTGGGCGCGCGCGTTCTTCGCGCGCCACTTTCCCTCGGAGCTGTGCCGCCTCGCGATCTGCACGTCGTGGCTCCTCGACGAACAGCTTGCCGACTACCTTCCGGAGGACTCGAACATCGTGCGATTCCAGCGGCGGTTCGAGATCGTCCCTGGCGCAGCGGACGGTGACGGGGACGTGATGCGGTTCGTCTTCGGGCGGGTGGCTCCGGTCCTCGAGGAGCTGCCGCAGGGCACGGCGCTTCAGCGCGCGATCGTGCGGCATCTCCGCGCCGGCCGCCACTGGCGAACGCGCACGGGGTGGCTCGAGGTGTGAGGTACCGCCGGTGTGCGGTACGGCTTACAGGCTTGCGCGTTCCCGCGGTCTACCAAAGGAGCTTCGCGGCGTAGCCTTTCAGCCGCCGGTCGCGGCTGACGAGCGTCAGCTCTTCGGCGATCGCCTGCGCCACCAGCAGTCGATCAAATGGGTCTCGATGCACATCGGGCAGCGCGAACACTCTAAGGGCGTGGCCGAGATCCACCGGCAACGGCTGGATGGAGTTCCGCGCCATCTGATCGGGGACGAAGCGCTCGAGATCCCGCGGCAGTGAGACCCGCCCCAAGCCTGCTTTGATCGCTATCTCCCAAGCGCTGGCAGCGCTCAAGAAGACATCGTTGGCTCCGTCTTCGATCGCACGCCGAGCTCGGTCCGAGAGCCGATCGGGCGCGCCTATCGACCACAGGAACGCGTGTGTGTCGAGAAGGAGCCTCACTCGCCGAGGGCGCGGCGAAGATCCTTGGGGAGCGGAGCGTCGAAGTCCGCCGAGATGTTCACCCTGCCCTTGGCGGTGCCAAGCGGTCGGCGGGAGGCGCGGGGGCGGATGCCGATCAGCTTTGCGACCGGCCGGCCTGCTTTGGCGATCGTGATCTCTTCGCCGAGTGCCACACGGGCGAGGAGCCGCGAGAGGTGCGTCTTCGCTTCGTGGATGTTCACTGGAGCCATGCTGACAGGATGAACTAAGTTATGGACTAAGGCAACCGCGGAGGTACGATGGCGCTCCGCACGCGTGCGGGGCAAGACTCGTTCCAGCCCGCGCGAGGCTCGAAGCTCGAGGACGTCATGGCGGCGATGCGGGAACTGGGCAGCGAGGATGGCCGTGCGGGAATGGCGCGCGTCAGGATCAACGTCGAACGTGCGCTCGGGGTGAGCGTGACGCTCGGCCCGCTCGGACGTCCTCCCGTCGGCATCGCATTCGTGCCTGCGACCGCAGGCTCCTAGAGCACGGGTCAGTTCTCGAAGACGCGGCTCCTGCGGATCTCGTAGCCGCTCGCGAGGCAGTCGCGATCGGACCGCAATGTGTTGGCGACGTAGTCATCCGGCACGATCACGTAGTTGAACTGCCAGATCGGGCTGTAGTTGGGCATCCCCGGGACCGAGTCGTAGATGTTGAGCTGGCCCGGGACCCGCGTGGGCTCCGTCCCCTCCCGCAGCTTGCCGTCCGCGGTCAGGTCGACGGAGCGCACGACCTGGTACTCCTGCGCGACCTTGACGCGGTCGGGATCCACGTCGAGCTCGCCCTGCTCCGTCGCGAACACGATCCGGCCGTCGAACCAGACGCGCTCGATGTTGTACGCGTATGGGTTGTTGTAATCGAGGTCCTCGACGCTGCCTCGCACCTCGTCGGGACGCCCCTTGGGGCTCGGCTCGCCGCCGCGGATCTCCCAAACGCCCTCGGTGCCGATCTCCGGTCGCATCCCACCCATGTCATCCTCCTCGGCCCGTCCCGTCCGGCACTTCGGCGTGCCGATCCGCCGCGGACACAACAGACTACCGATTCATCGAATAAGGAGGCATGCCATGCCGGAGAACGGACCCGCGCTCACGGCGTTGTACAGCGGTTGGGAGCGGTACCAGCGCAGGCTGGTCGAGGCCCTCGCGCCGCTGTCGGAGGAGCAGCTCGGGCTCCGCGCGGCGCCCGCGCTGCGCCCGGCGTGGCTCTTGGGGGCGCACATCATCGCGACGCGCGTGGGGTGGTTCCACGGCTGGATGGCCGAGGGCGATGCCGCGATCGCCGAGTTCGACCCATGGGACGAGGACCGCGCACCGACGCGGACGACGGCCGAGCTGCTCGGCGGTCTGGAGGCCACGTGGGGGATGATCCGGGGCTGCCTCGATCGATGGAGGATCGCCGACCTCGAGGATCCGTTCGTGCGCCGGCGCGGCGACAGGGACGTGACCCATTCGCGGCAGTGGATCATCTGGCACGTGATCGAGCACGACATGCACCACGGCGGCGAGCTGTATCTCACGTTGGGCGCCCACGGCCTGCCCACCCCCGACATGTAGCTCGCCGTGACCGAAGCGGAGGTGACTAGGGTGGTCCCGCGCTGCATGAGCACGCAGCATCCCGACAACGTCCGGATGCCGTTCTTCGCGTCGGGGCCACTGCTTAGCGGCGAGGACGAGGTTCGCGAAGCGTTCTACGCCTTCTCCCACCTCGGCTGCGACGAGCAGATGTGGGACTTCGAGGGCAAGGAGGTCGACGAGTTCGTCGTCGAGAAGCTCCTCTCGGCGCACGAGCCGTTCTTCCGCGAGCACGTCCTCGGCAGGGATCTTTTCCTGACCCCACGCGTGCCCAATCCCCGTCTCGAGCCGGGCCAGGCGAAGGTACTGCTCGAAGTGCTGCACAGCCTGCCACGCCACTCGGACGTGGCCCGCATGGTGTACGGGGACCCCAGCACACCGGTCTTCGAGGTCATCTACCCGATGACGACGTCCGCACAGGAGGTGGGCCGGATCGCCTCCTACTACGCACGCTTCGTCGGGGGCCTGGACGACGTCGTACTCACGCCGGGAGACGAGCCGCTCGGCCGGCTCTTCGGGGCCTTCGAGCCAAAGCAGATCTCGGTCATCCCGCTCATCGAGGAGAAGCCGTACCTCCTGGCGGCGGATGAGCTCGTGCGTGCGCATCTGGCGGAGGCTCGGGCGGCCGGCCAGCGCGTCTTCATCGCGCGCTCCGATCCCGCGCTCAACTACGGCTGGGTCGCGGCGATCCTGCTCTCGCTGGTCGCGCTCGATCGTCTCCAGCGGCTCGAGGATCGCGTCGGAACGCCGATCTGGCCGATCATCGGGGTCGGCAGCTCTCCCTTCCGCGGGAACCTGCGCCCTCCGACCGCGGCGCGTTCCCTGGCGCGTTATCCCAGCGTGCAGACGTACACGATCCAGTCCGCGTTCAAGTACGACCACTCCGTCGACGACGCGCGGGCGGCCATCGCCATGCTGAAGAGCGCCCCGCGGGGTCGCGCCATCTCGGTCGCGGATGAGCCGCTCGCTCGGGATGTGCTCGAACGGTCGGCGCTGCGCTACGCCGCCGAGGTCGCGGAGCTCGCGCCGCTGGTCAATGCGCTGGCCGCGCATGTCCCGCGGCGGCGGATGCGGCGGCTGCACGTCGGGCTGTTCGGCTACAGCCGTCCGCAGGCCGGTCCGGTGTCGCTTCCCCGCGCCATCACGTTCTGTGCCGCGCTGACCTCACGCGGGCTGCCTCCCGAGGTGCTCGGCCTCGCGGCGCTCGAGGAACGGGACTGGGAATACCTGACCGCGGCCGTGCCCGGTTTCGCCGCGGATTGTCGCGATGCCGCGAGGTGGCTCGACCCGCGGGCCGCCGACGGCGCTACGCCGCTGGTCCGTGAGGCTATCGGGGCGTTGCTGCGGCGCATCGGCGAGCCGGAGAGCGAGGTAGCGACAGAGCACGCCGAGATCGCGCGCGCCATCCGCGCCCGCGAAGCAGCGGGCGATCCCGCGCTCGGCGAGCTCGTCGTGCGGGCGGCGGAGCTGCGCGGGTATCTCGGCTGACCGCACGCGGACCGATATCGCGAGCCCTTCCAGTGGTCCGTGATGATGGACGTACTCGTATCCGTACCGGGC
>JALYKU010000192.1 GCA_030774595.1 Chloroflexota bacterium
GCGCTGCGCTCCGCCATGCGCGCCTCGCGGGCCGCCTCGCGCGCGCGCTCGTACGCCTCGCGGGCCGCGTCGAGCCGCTCGCGCGCTGTGCGTCCAGCCGACTCTTCTTCGTTCATCGCTCACCCTCCAGCAGCGCGGCGGCGTCGTCGGGACCGATCCGGCCATCTGCCAGCTCGCGCAGGATCTGCTTGCGCCGTTCCACGTCCCGATCCGGCTCGGCCTGGGTCGCGAAGCCGAGCGTTCTGATGACCGCGTCCAGCCGGGATCGCAGCGTCGGATACGAGAGCCCCATCTCGCGCTCGACGTCCTTGAAGTTGCCGCGGCACCTGATGAAGGTCTCGAGGAAGACGAGCTGATCGTCGGAGAGCGCCTGAAAACGGCCCAGCGTGAACGACCCCTCCAGGCGCGTACCGCAGCTCTCGCACTCCAGCCGGACCACGCGGAGGCTCTCCGCGCATATCGGACACCGCCCCACGACCGCGTTCGCCACGCTCTGACTGTTCGCCCGGGATCAATGAGTGTCAATGGCGCTTCCACATTGTGTAACCGAGTATTCACATCTCTTAAGTATCGCCTCCGGACAGAGCCGACTTTATCTTCTCCGCGAGGCCGGGCCCGACCCCGGCGACCGCCGCGATCTCCCCCGCGCCCGCCTCGCGCATCGCGCGGACCGAGCCGAACCGGCGCAGCAATGCGCGCTTGCGGGACGGGCCGACGCCGGGCACCTCGTCGAGGAGGGACCGGACGGAGGACCGCTGGCGGACCTGCTGGTGATACGTGACGGCGAAACGGTGAGCCTCGTCGCGGATGCGCTGCACGAGGAAGTACCCCTGCGATCGCTGCGGCAGGACGATCGGTTCGGGACGCTCGGGCAGGAACAGCTCCTCTGGCTTCAGGTCCGCCCTCTCGCCGGCGTCCTGCGGCCGGCGCTCCTTCGCGAGGGCCGCGATCGGGATCTCCAGGAGACCGACGTCCGAGAGCGCGGCCCGGCCGGCGGACAGCTGCCCCTTTCCGCCGTCGAGGATCACGAGGTCGGGCAGCGGCCACTCGGTCGCGGCCTCGCGGTATCTCGCGAACCGCCGGCGAAGAGTGTCGCGCATGTTGGCGTAGTCGTCGTTGCGGTCGCCGATCTTGCTCCGGAAGCGCCGGTACTGCTGCTTCGCCGGGCGGCCATCCTCGAAGACCACCATGCTGCTGACGACGTTCGTCCCCTGGACGTGGCTCACGTCGTAACACTCGATCCGCTTGGGGATGCCCTCGAGGCCGAGCGCGTCCCGAAGCTCGCGCAGCGCGGTGTCCGTCTTGCCCCGGTCCGCGAGCCACCGCACTCGCTCCTGCTCGAGCGCATCGGCGGCGTTGCGCGCGGCGAGCTCGGCGAGGTGCCGCTTCCGGCCGCGCTGCGGCACGTGGAGCCGGACGCGCGAGCCGCGCCTCTCGGCGGCGAACGTCTCGAATACATCCGCCTCCGCGACCGCGACGGGCACGATGATCTCGGCCGGAAGGCCCGCCGCCACCGCGTAGTGCTCGCGCAGGAATGACCCCAGGACCTCCCCCTGTGCGGCCCCCTCCGAGCCTTCGAGGAAGAACTGCTCGCGGCCGACGATGGTGCCGTCGCGCACGCGGAAGAGCTGCACCGCCGCATCGCCCTGCTCCACGGCGGCGCCGAGGACGTCGAAGTCCTCACCGGAGTAGGCGTGCACCTCCTGGCGGTCGAGGGTGCGATCGATCGCCGAGAGCCGGTCGCGCAGCTCCGCTGCGCGCTCGAACTGGAGCGCACCCGCGGCATCCGCCATGTCCCGGCGCGTCTCTCGTGTGAGCGTCTCGAAGCGGCCCTCGAGGAAGAGGACGCTGCGATCGATCGCGGCGCGGTACTCCTCGCGTGGCACGGCTCCCACGCAGGGCGCGGTGCATCTCTTGAGGTGATAGAGGAGGCAAGGGCGGCCGCCGGGGAGCGCCGACGGGGGCACGGTCCGGCCGCGGCCTTCCTCGTCGGCCGTGATCGTGAGCTTGCACGTGCGGTACGGGTACAGCTTCTGGAGCAGGTCGAGCGTCTGGTCGACCGACTTCGCGTTCGCATAGGGTCCGAAGTACCGTGCGGTGCGGTCGCCGAGCTGGCGCGTCCGCAGGATCCGAGGAAAGTCCTCCCCGAGCGTGATCTTCACGTACGGGTAGGACTTGTCGTCCTTGAGCCGGATGTTGTAGCGCGGGCGGTGCTGCTTGATGAGGTTGTTCTCGAGCAGGAACGCCTCGGACACACTGCCCGTCAGTACGTACTCGAGGCGCTCGGCCCGCTCCACGAGCCGCACGTGCCGCACGTCGAGGCTCGGACCGAAGTAGCTGCGGATGCGATCGCGCAGAACATCCGCCTTCCCGACATACACCACCCGACCGCGCGCGTCCTTGAACAGGTACACGCCCGGTGACGCCGGGAAGGACGCCGCCTGCGCTTGGAGAGCGGCCAGGCGGTCGGCGGTGGTCATTGGGAAAAGGATAGGAGCGCTATCCTTTCGCTTCGCAGACGGAGGGTTCCGCTAGGTGAAAGACGAGGCGACGGTCAGGCGCGCCCGGAGGGCGGTGCAGTCGGTGGATCGCGCGCTGGACCTCATCGAGGCGCTGGCGGTCACCGAAGGAGAGGCCTCCATCACGGCCCTCGCGGCGCGGACGTCGCTGCACGTGAGCACCGCGCACCGGCTCCTCGCGACGCTGGTGCGGCGCGGCTACGTGGGCCAGAACGCGGATACGAGCCGCTATTACGCGAGCGCGAAGCTCGCGGCGCTCGGCGAGAACGGCTCCAGCTACGGCACGCTCAAGGTGCGCGCTCGGCCGATCCTCCGCTGGCTCAGCGAATCGACTCGCGAGACGGCGAACCTGGCGGTGCTCGACGACAACGCCGCGGTCTACATCGACACCGTGCAGGGATCGCACGTCGTGCGTCTCTTCACGACGGTCGGCAACCGGGTGCCGCTCCACGCGACGGGCGCAGGCAAGGCGCAACTCGCGGCGTTGGCGCCGGCGCGGCGCGACGCCCTGCTCGACCGAGTGGAGCTCCGGGCCCACACCGCCAACACCATCGTGGACCGAGCCGCGCTCCGCCGGGCGCTGGAAGAGGTGCGCGAGCGGGGCTACGCGATAGACGACGAGGAGTTCGACGAGGGCGTGCGCTGCGTCGCCGTGGCGGTGGGTCCGCCGGGGGCGCCCGTGGCAGCGCTGTCGGTCTCAGGGCCGGCCATCCGGTTGTCCCGGCAGCGCTGCGG
>JALYKU010000193.1 GCA_030774595.1 Chloroflexota bacterium
GTGGTGGGGCTCGCGTCGTTCATCGACAGCGAGCGCACGACGATCTTCGATTGGCTCGACCAGGCGGTGAACGCCGACATGTTCGTGTCGGCCGGGCCGGTCGGCTCGAACTCGGCGCCGTCGCCGCTCGACCCGGCGCTCGCCGAGCAGATCCGCGCGATCCCGGGCGTTCGCGCCGTCGACCTGTACCGCCAGGTGCGTATCGAGGTCGGCATCTCCTTCGCCGCGCTCGCGAGCGTCGACGTGCCCACGTATCTCCTGCGCGGGCGGCCGCGCCTCGCGCCCGGCACGCGGAGCGTCGACCTCACCGAGCTCGTGGGCCGCGACCAGGTTTTCGTGTCCGACAACTTCGCGCACCGCACCGGCACGAAGCAGGACGACACGCTACAGCTGAACACGCCCGACGGGCCGGTGGGCTTCCGCGTCGCCGCGATCGCCGTCGACTACACGAGCGACCAGGGGCTGATCTTCATGGACCGCACGACGTACGTGCGCCATTTCCACGACCGGTCCGTCGACTCGTTCGCGGTGATGCTCGAGCGCCCCGAGGACCCGGCGCCCGTGCGCGAGGCGATCGGCACGCTGGAGGGCGGCGCGCTCTTCGTCCAATCGAACGAGGAGTTCAAGGACTCGATCCGCAAGATCGTGAACGACTTCTTCTCGACCACGTACGTGATGGAGGCGATCGCGCTGCTCGTCGGCGTCCTGGGCGTCGCGAACACTATGCTCGTGGCCGTCCTCGAGCGGCGCCGCGAGATCGGCGTCCTGCGGGCCGTGGGCGCGACCCGCCGGCAGGTGCGGCGCACGGTGCTGATCGAGGCCGCGACCATCGGCGCCTTCGGCGCGGCGCTGGGCCTCGTGGGAGGCGCCGGCCTGGCCGCGATCGTCTTCCTCATCAGCGAGCGCACGACCGGATGGGTCATCCCCTTCGAGTACGCTTGGCCGGCCGCGGGGAGCGTCACCGTCCTCTCCGTCGTCGCCGCGCTCGCGGCGGCGTGGTGGCCGGCGCGCCGTGCCGCGCGAATGGAGGTCAGCGGCGCGCTGATGTACGAGTGACCCGATGAGCGATCGGCGCATGCAGGACCTGGCGGCGGCAGGCTTCGGCGCGATGGGCGCCCTGTACGAGCGCGTGCGTCCGGACTACCCGCGGGCGGCCGTCGAGATCCTCGTCCGCGAGCTCGGCATCGCGCGCGGGACGGTCGTCGTTGACGTGGGTGCCGGGACCGGGAAGCTGACGCGCTCGCTCACGCCGACCGGCGCCACGGTGATCGCGGTCGAGCCGCTCGCCGACATGCGGGAGCGGCTGATCCAGACCGCTCCGCGCGCGGTCCCGTTCGACGGGACCGCGGAAGCGATGCCGCTCCGCGATGGGTCCGCCGACGCGATCGTCTGCGCGCAGGCGTTCCACTGGTTCGACGGCCCGCGGGCGCTCGCCGAATTCCACCGCGTCCTCAAGCCAGGCGGCGGCGTGGGGTTGATGTGGAACGTCCGCGACACGCGCGTCGACTGGGTCGCGCGGCTGGAGAAGATCATCGCCTCCGTCGAGCCCGAGCGCCCCGACCACCAGACCGGCAAGTGGCGCGCGGCATGGGACGCGACGGAGCTATTCGCTCCGCTGGATCTCCGGACGGTCACGAACTCGCAGGTCCTGAGCTCCGAAGGCGTCGTGGAGCGCGTGGCTTCGGTCTCGAGCGTCGCGGTCCTTGCGCCGCCGGAGCGGGACGCGATCTTCGCGCGAGTGCGCGATCTCCTCGCGGCGCATCCGGAGACCCTCGGCCGGGACGAGGTCGAGCTGCCCTATCGCACCGAGGTCTACCTGAGCCGGCGGCGGTAACGCCGGCCGGGCGGCCAGCCCTCGCGTCGTCCAACGCCGCGATCACACGGCGCCGTCGCGGCGCAGCGCCGCGACGTCGCTCTCGCCGTAGCCGAGCTCCGCGAGGACCTCGTCCGTGTGCTCGCCGAGGAGCGGCGGGTACCGGCGGACGGATGGTGGCGTGGCGTTCATGCGCACCGGGATTCCCGGCGCGCGGACGCGGCCCGCGGTGGGATGGTCGAGTTCGGCGATCAGCCCGAGGTGCTGCACGACCGGGTCCGCGAAGACCTCGTCGAGCGCGTCGATCGGCCCGACGGGGACGTTCACCTCGCGCAGGCGCCGGACGACGTCCTCCTTGCGGAGCTTCGCGATGCGCTTCTCCATGCGCGGCACGAGCGCGCTCCGGTGCTCGACGCGCGTGCCGTTGTCGGCGAAGCGCGGGTCGTCGAGGAGCTCGTCGAGCTCGAGCGCCCGGCAGAATCGCTCGAAGAGCGCGTTGTTCCCGCAGCAGACGTTCACGTACCCGTCGGCGGCCTTGAACGTCTGGTACGGGACGATCGAGGCGTGGCTGTTGCCCTCGGGGCGCGGCACGGTCCCGTCGGCGAAGTAGCGCGCCGCCTGCCGCGAGAGCAGCGCGACCTGGCCGCCGATCATCGTCGCGTCGACGTCCTGCCCCACCCCGGTTCGTTCACGCGCGTGGAGCGCCGCGAGTATCGCGAAGGCCGCGAACATCCCGGCGACCATGTCCGCCTGAGGCACGCCGACCATCGTCGGGACGCCGTCGCGCTCCCCGGTGAGGCTCATGATCCCGCCCATTCCCTGCACGATGAGGTCGTACGCGGGCCACGCGCGCCCCGGGCCATCCTGTCCGAAGCCGGAGATCTGGCAGAAGACGACGCGGCGGTTGAGCGCGCGGATGCGGTCGTTCGGAAATCCCAGCCGCGCGAGCGTGCCAGGGCTGAAGTTCTCGACGACGACGTCGGCGCGCTCGATGAGCCGCTCGAGGACCGCCTTCGCGTCGGGATGCTTGAGATCGAGCGTCACGCTGCGCTTGTTCCGGTTGATCGACAGGTAGTACGCGGACACGCCGTTGATGCGCGGCGGCGCCCACTCGCGCGTCTCGTCGCCGCTCCCCGGCAGCTCCACTTTGATCACGTCGGCGCCGTGGTCGCCGAGCATGAGGGTGCAGTACGGGCCCGCGAGCGCGCGCGTCAGATCCACGACGCGGATGCCATCGAGCGCGCCGCGCGCATCGCCGCCGCTGATGGCCGGGAGCACCTCGATCGTGTCTCCCTCGGACAGCACCGCGGTCGGCTCCACCTGGTCTCCGTTGAGGATGAAGGCGGCCGTCTCGGCCATCGGGATCCCGAGGGCCCCGAGCAGCGCGGCCGGGGTGCGTCCCGCGCCGTCGACCTCGAGGACCTTCGCCGCCGGGCTGAACTGACGCAGCTCGCCATGGAGGATCACGCGGACCATCGGCGCTCCATCAGGACGTCGCGTCGGCCCACCGGCGCAGAGTAACGTTGCGGCCGTGGCCGAGACGCTCCCGCTGTTCCCGCTCGGGCTCGTGCTCTTCCCCGATATGCTCGTGCCGCTGCACATCTTCGAGCCGCGCTACCGGCTCCTGGTGCGCCGCTGCATCGACAAGGAGGAGTCCTTCGGCGTCGTGCTCACGGGATCCGCGGACGAAGCCGGGGCGCACCCCGGCCCGCACCAGGTCGGCACGACCGCGCGCATCGTCGGCGCTCAGCCGCTGCCCGACGGCCGTTCGTTCATCGTCGTCCGCGGCGAGCGCCGCTTCGCCGTCGAGAGCCTGATCCACGACGAGGAGCCGTACCTGCTCGGCCGCGTGCGCTACCTACCCGAGGACGAGGGCGCCGACGCGCACGCGGCTGCGGCCGCGACCGTCGACGCGTTCGTCGAGTACCTGCTCTCCGTCCTGACGATCACCGGGGAGACCCGCGGCGAGCCGCCGGGCGCCGAGATCAGGAACGGCACGCCGCGCGATATCGCGTACCGCATCGCCGGGGGACTGGCGATCGACACAGCCGAGCAGCAGCGCCTACTCGAGACGGAGTCGGTGCGCGAGCGCCTCATCACGGAGGCTCGGCTGCTCGACCGCGAGAAGGAGCTCCTGCGCGACCTCGTGGTGCGCCGACGCGCCCGCGGTGAGGGCCCGGTACTCAATTAGCCGCTGGCGTGGCGCACCGCTCCACCGACGATGGTCGCGGCCGCCCGCGCGTCGAGCCACTCGTGGGGCGGCAGCGCGGCCAGGTCGCGGTCGATGACCGTCGCGTCGCAGCGCATCCCCGGACGGAGCGTTCCCCATTCCCGCGCGCGGTCCGTCGCGTGGGCGGAGCCGCTCGCATAAGCGGCGAGCGCCTCGTTCAGCGACAGCGCCTGCTCGGGATGCCATGGCGTCGCGTCGCCGGGCCTGCGCCGAGCCACGGCCGCGTGGATCCCGAGCAGCGGATCGATCGGCTCGACCGGCGCGTCCGATCCGAACGCGAGCACGCCCCCACCCTCGGCGATCGACCGCCAGGGGTACGCGCGCGTGGCGCGGGCGTGGCCCCAGTAGCGGTCGACGAGGTCCCGGTCGCTGGTGGCGTGTATCGGCTGCATCGACGCGACGACGCCGAGCGCGCCGAAGCGCACGAGATCGTCCGCGCGCACGAGCTGGATGTGCTCGAGCCTGTGGCGCAGCGCCGGGTCCGTCCCGATCACGGGCTCGAGCGCGTCGAGCGCCGCGTGCACGGCACGGTCGCCGATCGCGTGGATCGCGACGGCGATCCCGGCCCGCGCCGCCTTCGCCGCGTCCCGCGCGAGCACCGCCGGATCGCACGTCATGATGCCGCGGTCTTCGGTCCCCTCGTACGGCTCCTCGAGCGCCGCTGTCTGTGACCCGAGCGCCCCGTCCGCGAACATCTTGCAGTGGCCGACGCGCAGCCACTCGTCGCCGAGGCCGCTGCGAATGCCGAGCGCGATCGCGTCGTCGAGCCGGGCGTGCGGCACTCCCATGACGACCCGCATCGCGAGCTCGCCCCGCGCGTGCAGCCGCTGGAAGGCGCCGAACGCGTCGCCCTGCTCGAGGTCCTCGATCCCCACGATGCCGCGGCGCCACGCCTCCTCCTGTCCGCGCCGCAGCGCTTGGGTGCACTCCTCCTCCGTCGGAGCGGGCACGACGCCGTCGGCGAGGCGGTTGGCGTTCTCCTTGAGGATCCCCGTCGGCTCGCCCGCCGCGTCGCGCTCGATGGCGCCGCCCTCCGGCTCCGGGGTGTCGGACGTGATGCCGGCGCGGCGGAGTGCCTCGCTGTTGAGCCAGCGCGAGTGGCCGTCGCGGCTCCGGAGCGCCGCGGGATGCCCCCGGGTCACCCCGTCGAGCAGAGCGGCCGTCGGCCAGCGCCCCCAGCGGTTCTTGTCGAAGCGGCCGCCGACCACCCACGCGCCGGCGGGGAGCTCGCGCGCATGACCCCCCACCACATCGAGCGCCGCCTCGACCGATTCCGATCCGCGCAGGTCGACCTGGCGCATCTGGATCGACCACCACATGAAGTGCACGTGCGAGTCGAACCAGCCCGGAACGAGGAGTCCTCCGCGAACGTCGAGCACGTCCGCGCCTGGCGCGTCTCGCGCGAGATCGCGGAGCGCGCCGACGGCCGCGA
Organism: Chloroflexota bacterium; assembly: GCA_030774595.1. The sequence goes on from JALYKU010000193.1 coordinate 5,476, forward strand.
CCCATCCATCGCGGGCGAGGAGCGCCTCGGCGGAGGTCCCGTCGCCGACGTGCACCCGGCCGCCGCGGACGAGAAGCGCGCTACTCGTCGCTGAACCCCGCGGTGCCGAGCAGCGGGACGAACTTCACCGCGCCATCGCGTTCTTCACGTCCGTCGCCATGGCGGACGACCAGCTGCTGCAGCTCGCGATCGCCGACCGGCGCGACGATGCGGCCTTCGGGCTTGCACTGCGCCGCGAGGTCGGGATGCAGCGCCGGCGTCGCGGCCGCGACGAGGATGCGGTCGTATGGGGCCTCTTCGGGAAAGCCGGTCGAGGCGTCGCCGGTCACGACGCGAACATTCGTGTAGCCGAGGTCACGGAGACGCTGCGACGCCGCTTCCGCGAGCGCCGGCCGGCGCTCCACGGACACGACGTCTCGGGCCAGCTCCGCGAGGACGGCCGCCTGGTACCCGGAGCCCGTGCCGACCTCGAGGACGTGATGCTCGCTCCGCACCCCGAGGAGCTCGGTCATCCGCGCGACGACGTACGGCTGCGAGATCGTCTGTCCTTCTCCGATCGGCAGGGCCGCATCGACGTATGCGGTCGTCATCTCCGAGGGGGGCACGAAGCGCTCACGCGGCACACGCGCGATGGCGTCAAGAACGCGCCGCTCTCGGATGCCCTCGCGTTCGAGCGAGCGCACGAGAGCGGCGCGTTCCTCTGCGAAGTCCTGTTCCACTGCGGCATTGTGCGGCGCGTCGCGTCACGGCCGACGCGATCGCCTTACTTCTCGATCGGCACTCCGATGAGGCTTCCCCACTCGGTCCAGGAGCCGTCGTAGTTGCGGACCCTTTCCTGACCGAGGAGGTACTTGAGGACGAACCACGTGTGGGCGGATCGCTCGCCGATGCGGCAGTACGCGATCGTCTCGCCGCGGCCGGTCAGCCCCTTCCCCTCGTAGATGGTCTTCAGCTCGTCGGCGGTCTTGAAGCGACCATCCTCGGCGACAGCGGTGGACCAGGGGACGTTCTGCGCCCCAGGGATGTGGCCGGCGCGCTGGGCGCCCTCCTGCGGGAGGTTTTCGGGAGCCAGGAGCTCGCCCGAATACTCCTTCGGGGAACGCACGTCGACGATCCGTTCGCCGTTCGCCTGCACGACCTTTTCGAAGACGTAGTCGCGGAGCGCGCGGATGGAGGCGTCGACTCCCTTGGCGTCGTACTGCGCGCGCGGGTGACTCTGGACGTCGGTCGTGAGTGGCCGGCCCTCGGCGACCCACTTTGCGCGGCCTCCGTTCACCAAGCGCACGTCGGAGTGGCCGTAGTACTTGACAAGCCAGAAGAACCAGGCGGCGAACCAGTTGTTGTTGTCGCCGTAGATCGCGATGGTGGTGTCGGACTTCACGCCGTGGCGCGACAGGAGGTCCTCGAGCTCTTCCCTCGTGATGAGGTCGCGCACGGGGTGCTGCTGCAGGTCGCTGCGCCAGTTCAACCCGACCGCGCCGGGCACGTGCCCCTGCTCGAACGCGGCAGTGTCCACGTCGACCTCGAAGACGCGAACGTTCGGATCGGCGTGGTGCTCGGCGAGCCAATCGGTCTCGACGAGCGCCTCGGGATGGGCGTATGTCGTGGTCATGCTGCTGTCCTTTCGATCTGGCGCCGCTGGTGCGGCGAGCCTCGTGTCGGCGTCGTGTCGGTCGCTGTCGCGCGCGGCTACGCGCCTGCCCGGCTTCTCCGCCAGGGGCTTGCGGCGGTCACGCCCGAGGCGCGGCCGCCCAGGGACACACGCAGGTCAGGCCGGAGCTGGACACCGCCGGCAACGGGCGAGCCCGTCCGTCATTTCCGACTAGCTGGGTCAAGAATCGGATATTGCGCGCGATGGGGCCGAAAGCCAAGCCTCGACGATCGCGGGCAGCTCGGTCAGATCGCTCACCGTGGCGTCGGGCTGGGGCTCGGGTCTCTGGTCGCCGGCCGCCGGAGTGCGCCGCCAGATCGTCCGCAGACCCAGTCGCTTCGCACCGCCCACGTCGGCCACGAGGTTGTCTCCGACCATGAAGGCCTCGCCTGCGCGGGCGTGGGCGAGCGTGAGCGCGCGCTCGAACATCGCCGGATGGGGCTTCCGCCAGCCGACGCTGTGGGAGCTGACGACGCCGTCGATCGAGTCGGCGAGCCCCATGCGCGTCCAGTCCCGCAGGACCTCCTCGTCGCCGCGCTCGAGCGTGTTCGTCACGAGGATGACGCGCAGGCCCCGCTCCTTGCACCAGCGAACTGCGTCGAGCGCTCCGGGCACCGGTGCGCAGACGAGGTCGAGCGGTATCGCGAACAGTCGGCGGAGCCGGTCGAGGTCGATGCCGTTCCGGTCGATCCCCTTCGACTCGAACCACTGCGCGTACCACCGATTGGTCTCCTGCAGCAGCCGATCGGGCGGATCCGTTGGCTCGAGATCGGCCGCGATCAGCTCTCCGCACCACGGCAGCTCGCCGAACTCGCGGGTGAGCGTTTCGCGCACGAGCGCACGGAGCTGCTCCCGCGGCATCCAGTTCTCGACCAGCGTGTCGCCGACGTCGAACAAAGCGGCTTTCAGCGTCATGTGCCTATCGTATCGACGTGACCATTCACGACCACCCAAGCAGCGCAGGCGCGGAGTTCGCCGCGAAGCGGCGTCTGACCGTCCTGGCGTTCGCCGCGTAAGCGGCGTCGCACCGTCTTGGCCTTGGACTTTGAAGCGCTCGCGTTCATCGAGAAGTGGCGGCAGCGCGCGTCGCGCGGCGTCGTCGTGGCGCTCGATGGGACGCGCGGCGATCTGCTCGTGACCCTGCGCGTGGGAGAGCTCGGCGAGCGTATGGATCTGCGCGGGCGCGACGCGACCGGCGCCGCGCGCAAGCAGCGCCTGGCGATCGGCGACCGCATCACCATGGCGATCGCGTATGAGGCGCGCGACGTCGAGCCGGGAGGCGGCCAGGGCGTGGCCGGCGTCCTGGTCGCGCCGGGCGCGGTCGTCGAGGGCAATGTGATCTCGCTCGGCGAGGTGGTCGTGGTGGATTGCGGAGCGCACGTCCTGGTCGACGGAGACACGATGCCCGGCGTATCGGTGGGCGACGGCGTGCGCTTCGTCGTCGCGAGCGAGGGCAAGGCCTACCTGATCCCCACGCGTTAAGGAAGGGGCATTGATGCCGCCGCTCGATCCGGGCAGCGTGCTCGTCGCGGCGATCGCTGCGACCGCGGGCTCCGGCCTCGTGAACGCCGCGGCCCGGCGCGCCGGCGCGGGCCGACGGTACCTCGCGTTCGCGCTCGGCGAGCTCGTGA
>JALYKU010000194.1 GCA_030774595.1 Chloroflexota bacterium
GTCGTAGCCGGCCATGAAGTTCTCGTCGGCAGCGCTCGGCACGTCGGCGCCAATGGCGCCGGCGGTGACCTTGCGGCCCAGGGCAAGACCACGGTGCATGTTGCCCGCGACGGTCAGCCCATCGGCGTGATCGCCATCGCCGACACGATCCGACCCAGCGCGCGCGAAGCGGTCGCGGACCTGCGTCGGCTTGGTCTCGAAGTCGTGATGATCACCGGCGACAACGAGCGCACCGCCGCCGCGATCGCGGCGCAAGCCGGCATCGACCGCTTCTTCTCCGGCGTGCTTCCGGAAGCCAAAGCCGGCTACGTGAAGCAGCTGCAAAGCGAGGGCAAGCGCGTGGCGATGGTCGGCGACGGCGTGAATGACGCGCCGGCCCTCGCCCAAGCCGACCTCGGTATCGCGATCGGCTCGGGCACGGACGTGGCGATCGAGACCGGGGACATCGTGATCATCGGTGGTGACCTCAGAGCCGTGCCGCGCGCAATCGCGCTCTCACGCAGGACCGTGCGCACGATCTGGCAGAACCTGTTCTGGGCCTTCGCGTACAACGTCGCGCTGATCCCGCTCGCCGCCGGGGTGTTCTACCCCTTCACGGGCTGGCTACTCGCACCGACGTTCGCGGCCGGCGCCATGGCGCTCTCCTCGGTGACCGTCGTCACGAATTCGCTCCGCCTCCGCAGCGCCCCGATCGCTTCGTAAGGTCGGATCGAGACCGGCGGATAGGAGCCGTCAATGGCGCACGGAGCTCACGCCGCGGTCGCCGAGCATGAGGCGGATACCGGGACGGTCGAGATCCCGCTCGACGATGTGTTCTGCCCCTGCTGCCAGGACGACCTCGCGAGCGCGATCAAGCAGCTTCCGCATGTTCTGGGTGCGCACGTTGACCTGATCCACAAGGTCGCGCACGTGACCGTGCAGGCCGGCATGATCGACGCCGCGGCCCTCGGGAAGCAGATCGAGGGCTGCAATTTCCGCAACCCGGTGCCACTGCCGAAGGCGGAAGTCAGCTCCCACGAATCGATGCACCACGCGGCGAGCAAGACCGCCGCCCGTGGCGGGCACGAGGCGATGGGTCACGACATGTCGGATCCCCGCATGGCCGCGGCGATGGAAGCCGACATGCGCGGGCGGTTCTGGATCGCGCTCGTCCTCTCGATTCCCGTCGTCGCCTACTCCTCGCTCGGCACGCTGCTGCTCGGCGGCCGCGGGCTTCCCGCGCCGATCGATCGCAACTGGATCCTCTTCGCCTTCGCGACCCCGGTCGCGCTCTGGATGTCGAGCGTCTTCCACCTCGGGGCCTGGCGCTCCATCCGCTCGGGTGTCCTGAACATGAGCGTCCTCGTCTCGCTCGGGATCCTCGTCTCCTACCTCTTCAGCATCGGCCTCACCATCACCGTCGGCGGCGAGACCTTCTACGAGGCTGCGGTGATGCTCGCGACCTTCCTGCTCTTCGGCCATTGGATAGAGATGCGCGCTAGGCGGGGCTCGTCTGATGCGGTTCGCAAGCTCCTCGCGCTTGCCCCCGGCGAAGCGAACGTCGAGCGTGACGGCCGAGTTGTACGGGTTCCCGTATCCGAAGTCCGCGTCGGTGACGTGATCGTTCTACGAGCGGGAGAGCGAGTCCCGGTCGATGGAGTCGTTATGGATGGCCGTACCTCGCTGGACGAGTCGATGGTGACCGGGGAATCGCTGCCGGTGGAGAAGGGGTCGGGTGCGCCGGTGATCGCGGGCACGGTGAACCAGACCGGTTCGATCCGTTTTCGGGCGACCAAGGTCGGTGCGGACACCACGCTCGCCCGCATCGCGCAGCTGGTCGAGCGCGCCCAGGCGTCAAAGCCGCCGGCGCAGCGGCTCGCTGATCGTGCTGCCCATTACCTGGTGATCATCGCCGCTTCCGCCGGCGTCCTCACGTTCTTGTACTGGCTGCTGATCGCGCACCAGCCGTTGCTCTTCGCGCTCACCCTCGCCGTCACCGCGATCGTCATCGCGTGTCCGGACGCCCTGGGTCTGGCGACGCCGACGGCGATCATGGTCGCGACGGACATCGGGGCCAAGCGTGGGATGCTCTTCAAGGAAGCGACGAGCCTCGAGCTCACGTCGCGCATCCAGTCCATCGTCTTCGACAAGACGGGCACGCTCACCGAGGGCAAGCCCCGCGTCACCGACGTGATCGCGCTCCCGCCGCTGGATGACCGCGAGCTACTGCGGCTGGAGGCGGGCGCCGAGTCACGCTCGGCGCATCCGCTCTCGAAGGCGATCCTCGACGAGGCGCAGCAGCGCGGGATCCCGGTATCGGGCCGGATCGAGGAGTTCGAGACCCTGGGCGGACGCGGGGTGCGCGCGCGCGTTGATGGCCGCGTCGTCCTTGTCGGCACGGGTCGCCTGATGGAAGAAAGCGGAATCTCCCTGGATCCGATCCGCGGGCAACTCGATGCCCTCCTGCGCGCCGGCAAGACGATCACCATCGTGGCCGTCGATGGAGCGCTCGCCGGGATCGTCGCGGTGCGGGACACGCCGCGGCCGACGGCGCGGGCCGCTGTGGCGGGGCTGCGGGAGGTGGGCATCGAGGTCGCGATGCTCACCGGGGACAACCGGCAGACGGCTGAAGCCGTGGCCCGCGAGCTCGGGATCGAGCGCGTGCTCGCGGAGGTGTTGCCCGAGCACAAGGCGGACGAAGTCAAGCGTTTGCAGGGAGAACGGAAGTTCGTGGCGATGGTGGGCGACGGGATCAACGACGCGCCCGCGCTCGCGCAGGCCGATCTGGGCATCGCGGTCGGCGCCGGCACCGACGTGGCGATCGAGACCGCGGACATCGTGCTCATGCGCTCAGATCCCGGCGACGTGCTCGCCGCCATTCGCCTCTCGAAAGCGACCGTGCGCAAGATGAAGCAGAACCTGTTCTGGGCGGCGATCTACAACCTGGTCGCGATTCCCATCGCTGCCGGTGCCTTGTATCCCGCTTTCGGCCTCTTGCTCCGCCCCGAGTTCGGCGCGCTGGCGATGAGCGCGAGCTCGATCACCGTCGTCAGCAACGCGCTGCTCCTGCGCCGGACGGAGCGCGAGCTCGCGCCCGCGGCATAGACACGCGTTGAGGGATGGGTTTGAAGTGAAGCGGGCCCTCTTCTTCTGTACGCACAACTCAGCGCGCAGCCAAATGGCCGAAGGGCTCTTGCGCCAGCTGTCCGTGGTCAGCTCGAGGTCTTCTCCGCGGAAACCGAAAGCCACTTGCGGTGCGCTGGCGCCGCGCGCGAGCCTGGGGCTGCCGAGAAAGCGGGCAGCCAACCGGTGGTGGCGCCGAGCGCCACCGGGCACGACCAGCGATGTCGCGGTCCCGAGCGCGAAGGCGACGAGCGTGCCGAGGAGACCGGTGACGTCGCGATCGGTGAGTCCGAAAGCCGGTGAAGGCGAAGAAGACCAGCAGGGCGCAGCCGAGCGCGGCCAGCGCGCGGGTGGCGCCGAACGCGAGCTGCGCGCTGAAGCGCGGACCTTCTGCATCTGCGACACCCGCGCCCGGCAGTACGAGGGGGTCGCTCGATCCAAGGAGCGCCGCCGACTCCATGGGTGAGAGGGACAAGGCCGATCCCGCCCGCGAGGAAGGGCGCGGCGCGCGGAAGCGCTAGCCTGGCTCAGCTGGGGCGATCACCCGGCAGGCCATGATCCGCTCGGCGTTCTCGCGGAGCATCCGTTGCCCCATCTCCAGGAGGTTTCGCGCGCGGCGGTCGAGGAGTTCGTAGACGACGGTGCGCCCCTCGCGGTGGGCCTCGACGAAGCCGCAGAAGCGCAGGCAGGTGAGGTGCGCGGAGACGCTCGGCTGGTAGCGTCCGACGTGGCGCACGATCTCGCCGGCGGTCCTCGGCCCGTCGAGCAGGAACAGGAGGATGTCCACGCGGGTGGGGTCGGCCAGGCCGTGGAAGAAGCGGGCGATGACCTCGGGGTCCTCGGGGTCGAGGTCCGGCGCGCGCTTGGCCTTCGCGTTCCTGGTGGCCACCGCTACGGCCCCAGCGCCCCCTGCGCCGCGCGGCGCAGCGTGCTCGGGTCCGGGAGCGCGATCACCTGGAGGCCGCGCGTGCTGTAATCGTCAAACAGCTGCGCGAGGTTCGCAGCGCCTTGGACGCAGGACACGCGAAGCACTCTTCCCGAGGTCTTCAACTCATTCAGCCTAGCACTCATATCGAGAAAACATGATGCTATCGTATTGCGTTGACGTATCCCCGAGCGCGGGTGGGGGTGCACGCATGCGACACGACACCGGTGGCTTCGGCGAGACCGCGCTCGCGGCTGGGCTCGTCGCCCTCTGCTGCGGCGGTCCCGTCCTCCTCGATGTCCTGGCCGCGACCGGGATCGGCGCGTGGCTGCTCGCCCCGAGTGGGTTGGCGCTCGCCGGAAACACGCTCCTCGTCGCCGCGATTCTCGGGGCGCTCTGGCCGCTGCGGCGCGGCTGGCGCCTCGCCCGCGCGGAGAACAAGGAGTGCTGCGCTCCGGCCGAGCCGGCGCACTCGCAGGCCACGCGATGAAGGACACGTATGACCTGCTCATCCTCGGGTCCGGCTCGACGGCCTTCGCCGCCGCGCTGAAGGCGGCTGAGCTGGGCAAGACCGCGGCCATGACGGAGTCGCGCACGGTCGGCGGAACGTGCGTGAACCGCGGATGCCTGCCGTCGAAGAACCTGATCGAGGCCGCCCGCATCTACTGGGAGGCCCAGCACCCCCGCTTCCCGGGGCTGGGCGGCAAGAAGCTCGATCTCGACTTCAAGACGCTCATCCGTGGCAAGGACGAGGTCATCCACGACTACCGGGGCCGCAAGTACGAATCGATGCTCCAGGACAGCGACAAGATCGAGCTGTACGAGGGGAAGGCGACGCTCCTCGATGCGCACACGGCGCAACTCGACGGCCGAACGCTGCGAGGGGACCAGCTCCTCATCGCGACCGGGTCGCGCCCGGTCATCCCCGGCATCCCGGGCCTCAGAGACGTGCCCTACCTCACCAGCGACCTCCTGACGACCGACGAGCCGGTGGAGCTGTTCGACCAGCCCGGGTCGCTGATCGTGGTCGGCGGCGGCTATGTCGCCCTGGAATTGGGGCAGCTCTTCCATCGGCTGGGGACGAGGGTGACCCTCCTGGAGCGCTCGGACCGCATCCTAAACAGGTACGAACCCGAGGTATCGATCGCGGTCCATGACGCACTTCGCGGCGAGGACGTCGACGTGAGGGCGGGCATCAGCATCCGCGGCCTCCGCGCCGAAGACGGCGGGATCACCGCCCTCTTCAGCGAAGGCGGCCACGAGGGCACGGTCCACGCCGAGCGGATCCTTGTGGCGACGGGCCGGTTCCCCAACACCGACAACCTCGGCCTCGACAGTGCCGGTGTCGCGCTCGACGATCGTGGGTTCGTCAAAGTGGACGACGAGCTGCGCACGAACGTGGCGCACATCTGGGCGGCGGGCGACACCATCGGCACGCAGGCCGGAAGCCAGATGGCCACGCCGGTCGGCGCCCACGACGGCAACATCGCCGCCGGCAACGCCCTCGGCGACGCGCGGCGGACCGTCGACCATCACGTCCTCCCGCGAACGATCTTCACCGATCCGCAGGTCGCGGTCGTCGGGCTGACCGACGAGGAGGCCAACGCGCGCGGCTTCGTCTGCAGCTGCAACACGATCTCGCTGCACCACGTGCCGCGCGCCGGCGCCGTCCGCGACGAGCGCGGGATCATCAAGATGGTCCTCGAGGCCGCGACCGGCAAGGTGCTCGGCGTCTCGATGGTCGGCCGGGACGCCGGCGAGGTCATCCACGAGGCGGCCATGGGGATCCGCTTCGGCGCGACCGTCCACGACTTCATCGACATGATCCACGTCTACCCGACGATGGCCGAGGCCCTCAAGATCGTCGCGATCTCGTTCTTCAAAGACGTATCCAAGATGAGCTGCTGCGCCGAATGAACGAAGCGTTGCCGTTCGTGATCCTGCGCGTCGACGGCTTGGGCTGCGCTGCAGTTCGCGGCCTGGCGCGCGCTGCGCGGCCGACGTCTCGTCGTCCCCGTAATCGATCGCGACCCGCGCGCCTTGGACGGCGAACGCGAGCGCGATGCCGGCCGATCCCGCGCGCCGCACCAGTCACAAGGACCGCCCTGCCCGAGAAATCATTCGTTCCTCTTAGCGGAACGCTGTTTCGCTCCTCCGTACGGTCTCCCCAAGGCTCGCAGCATGTGCTCGCTAGATAGGCTAGCGTCACCTATCTACTGAGCGCGAACACGGGAGGAGGTCGAGGGCACCATGCGTCGCATCAGCGTCTTGCTGTTCGGCGCGGTCCTCGTGGCGTCGGCGTGCGGTCCGGGCGCGACCGGGTCGCCTTCGCCTTCGGGAGCCGTGAGCGGGTCCGAGAAACCTACGGCTGGCCCGCCGATCCAGCTCGGGATGATCGACACGCTCTCGGGCGGCAACGCGCAGATCGGCAATAACTGTCAGGAGGGCGCGACCATCGCCGTCGACCAGATCAACGCCGCGGGAGGCGTCCTCGGCCGGCAGCTCGCGATCGTCACGCAGGACGAGGCGCCGAACACCACGGCCGCGGTGAACGCGCTCCGCACCCTGAACTCGCGCGGTATCCCGTACACGTTCGGGTGGACCTCTAGCTCCGACGCGCTCGGCGCGGTGCCGATCGCGCAGCAGGTGAACTCCATCGTGATGGGGTCGCACGCCGCGGCGATGCCGCTCACGACCGACAAGTACGCGCCGAACTTCGTGCGGATCGCGGTGAACGACGCGATGGCGGCGACGGCGCTCGCGGACCTCGTGCACGAGAAGTTCGCGGACGTGAAGACGTGGAACGTCTTTGGCTACGACTACGTGACTGGGCACGACCAGACTGACACCTTCTTCGCCCAGCTGCAAAAGCTCGACACGTCGGTGAAGCGCGGCAAGGAAGTGTTTTTCCCGCTCACCGCGACGGACCTTAACTCCTACATCAGCTCGATGATCAGCGCGCTCCCGGCGAACGCCGCGCAAACGGAGGGCGTCTTCCTCGCGACGTTCGGCGCCGGCACGTTCAACCTCGTGAAGCAGGGACAGCCGTTCAACCTGTTCCAGAAGTTCAAGGTGAACGTGATCATCGCGGGCGGTGGGTTCCTCTCGCAGGCGATGCAGCTCGGCAAGGACACGCCGGACACGTGGAGCCAGTACGACTACTACTACAAGGCGTTCGACAGCGCCCTGAATCAGCAGTACGTGAAGGATTACCAGGCGAAGTACAACAACATCCCCGCCTCGTGGTCGATGCAGTGCTTCAAAAGCATCTACGCGTACACGGCAGCGTTCGAGAAGGCCGGCGGCACCGAGTTCGAGAAGGTGCTGAAGGCCTTCGACGACCTCACGTTCAAGTCCATCGAGGGTGACGTGCTGATCCGCGCGGGCGACCACCAGGCCGGCGTCTCCGTCGTCGCGCGTCACTTCAAGCCCGATCCGAGCGCGAAGGAAGGCTTCACCGTAGCCGAGACGGTCGTCCGTCCGGCCAAGGACACGCTGCCTCCGGTCAGGCACTAGCGGCGACATCACGCGGCGACCCCGAGGGCGGCCTGCGCCGCGCTCGGGACGCCGCCGTACGGGTGAGAGATGAAGAAGAGCGGCGCACGAAGAAGGCACGGAGCGAGGCCCTCGTCGAGCGCCTCAAGGCGAAGCGTGGCTACCTCCTGCCGTTTCACCGGCTCCTCGCTGCGCACGCTCCGGGGACGCTCGAGAAGTACGACGACTTCTACTCGCAGGTTTGGTTCGAGCGGAACGTGCTCGACCCGCGCGTGAAGGAGCTCATCGCGGTGGGCATCCACACCGCGATCCTCGAGCGCGAGGGTCTCGAGATCCGCATGAAGCGCGCGATGAAGGCGGGGGCGACCGAGGCCGAGATCGTCGAGGCCGTCACGCTCGCCGGCATCCCGGCCGGTATGTACACGGTCCTCGTCGGCTCGCATGTGTGGGACCGCATCACGAAGGAGAAGGGATTCACGTGGGAGGCCGAGGAGAAGCGAGCGCGATGAGCGCGAGCGTCTCGCTCAACGGCCGCGTCGCGTTCATCACCGGCGCAGCGAGCGGCATCGGCCGCGCGACCGCATCGCTCCTGCGCGATGCGGGCGCGACCGTCGTCGGTGGCGACCGCGAACGCGCCGACGACGTCGTCCCAGTCGACCTCGAGACGAAGACGGCCGTGGACGAGCGCTTCTACCACACGCACGTGAAGGACTGGAGCCTCTACCGGCGGACGCTCTACGGCATCCCGAGGGTGACGCTTGTCCGCGGACGCGTCGTGCTCGACGACGCCGAGACGGCCGTCGGGCCCGGCGGCGGACGCTTCGCGCCCGGGCGCGCATAGGAGGGGAGCGACGTGGCGAAATACGACCTCGTCGTCGGCGGCGGCACGCTCGTGTTGCCGTACGTTGGCACACGTCGCGGCGACGTCGCGGCGAAGGATGGGAAGATCATCGCCATAGCGGACGAGGTCGCGCGGCAGGACGCGGCGGAGTACGTCGACGCCCGCGGGAAGCTCGTCTTCCCCGGCGCGGTCGACGCGCACTTCCACATCGGGATCTACCGGCCGATCGCCGAGGACGCGGAGAGCGAGACACGCGCCGCGCTCGTCGGCGGGGTCACGAGCGTGGTGAGCTACTTCCGCACCGGCGGTCACTACCTCAACAAGAGCGGCCCGTACCGGGAGATCTTCCCGGAGGTCCTCCGCGCGACCGAGGGCCATGCGTACACCGACTACGCGTACCACCTCGCGATCATGACGAGCGCTCAGGTCGGGGAGGTCGGTTGGCTCGTCCGCGAGATGGGTGTCGCCTCATTCAAGTACTACATGTTCTACAAGGGCCTCAACCTCTCGGCGTCGTCGACCGACACGTCCTCGCTCACGATGAGCGATGTCTACGACCTCGGCCACCTCTACCGCATGATGCAGGCGATCGCCGCGGCCTCGGACAGATACCGCGACGCAGGACGCGTCAGCCTCTCGCTGCACTGTGAGCACGCTGAGATCATGCGGACGCTCATCGACGAGGTGAAGGCGAAGAAGATCGAGGGCCTCGAGGCGTACCACCTCGCGCGGCCGCCGTTCCAGGAGCGGCTCGCGATCGCGGAAGCGACGCTCCTCGCCGACGTCACGGGATGCCCTGTGAACCTCCTGCACCTCTCGAGTGGCGAGGCCCTGGCAGGCGGGATGAAGGCACGACGCGACTACCCGACGCGCGACATCCGTCTCGAGACGACGCTCCACCACCTCGCGCTCACGTACGAGACCGCGGGCGGCATCGCGAAGGGCAAGGTGAACCCCCCGATCCGCACAGTCGAGGACAACGAGGCGCTCTGGGCCGGCGTCCTGCGCGGCGACATCGACCAGATCGTCTCCGACCACGCGTGCTGCATGCTCGAGCACAAGCAGGGCGGGACCTGGGAAGCGTACGCGGGATTCGGCGGGACGTCGCTCCTGTACCCGATCGTGTTCAGCGAGGGGCGCATGCGGGGCCTGTCGCCGGCGCGCGTCGCGGAGCTCGTGAGCGCGAACCCGGCGCGGACGACGGCGCTCTATCCGCGCAAGGGCGCGATCGCCGTCGGCGCGGACGCCGACCTCGCGGTCCTCGACCCCGAGCTCGACGCGCGCGTCACGACCGAGCGCCTGCTCTCCGCGCAGGACCACACCGCGTTCGAGGGCTTCCCAGTGCGCGGCTGGCCGACGCACACGATCGTCGGCGGTCGCGTGCAGTTCCGCGACGGCCACGTGACCGGGAAGACCGACGGCCGCTACCTCAAGCGACCCGACGCGCTCTTCGCGCGCGAGCGCGAAGGGGCGCGCGCGTGACGAGGCCGATCCACGGCCCGCTCGAGGGTCTGCGCGTCCTCGACGCCGCGACGCTCTTCGCCGGCCCGCTCATCGCGACGTTCCTCGGCGACTTCGGCGCCGAGGTCATCAAGATCGAGCACCCGAAGGGCGACCCCATCCGCACGCACGGCCACTCGAGGGACGGCGTCCCTCTGTGGTGGAAGGTCGTCAGCCGGAACAAGCGCACCATCACGCTCAACCTCTCCACGCCGGAGGGGCAGGAGCTCTTCGTCGCGCTCGCGCGGACGGCGGACGTCCTCGTCGAGAACTTCCGGCCAGGCACGCTCGAGCGCTGGAACGTCGGGCCCGACCGGCTCCTCGCGGAGAACGAGCGGCTCGTCATCCTGCGCACGACCGGCTTCGGGCAGTTCGGTCCGTACGCGTCGCGTCCCGGATTCGGCACGCTCGCCGAATCGATGAGCGGGTTCGCGCATATCACCGGGCAGCCCGACGGCCCGCCGACGCTCCCGCCCTTCGGCCTCGCGGACGGGATCGCCGGCCTCGCCGGGACGGCGGCGACGATGTTCGCGCTCTACCACCGCGACGCGCGCGGGGGGGAGGGGCAGGTCGTGGACCTCGCGATCATCGAGCCGATCCTCACCATCCTCGGCCCGCAGCCGACGGTGTACGACCAGCTCGGCATCGTGCAGGGGCGCACCGGGAACCGCTCCTTCAACAACGCGCCGCGCAACACGTACCGGACGAAGGACGGGAAGTGGGTCGCGATCTCGACGAGCGCGACGTCGATCGCGGAGCGGGTCATGCGCCTCGTCGGCCATCCCGAGTACACCGACGAGCCCTGGTTCAAGAGCGGCGCCGAGCGCGCGAAGCACGCCGACGAGCTCGACGCCGCCGTCTCGACGTGGATCGCGGCGCGGGACGGCGACGAGGTCGCGCGCGGGTTCGAGGAGGCGGACGCCGCGGTGGCCCCGATCTACGACGTCGCGGACATCGTCCGTGACCCGCAGTACGCGGCGCTCGGAAGCCTCGTCGACGTGCCGGACGACGAGCTCGGGCGCGTGAAGATGCAGAACGTCATGTTCCGCATGCTCGGGACACCGGGCGCGATCCGGTGGGCGGGGCGGAAGCTGGGGCAGGACAACGAGGGGGTGTACGGGGAGCTCGGCATCAGCACCGAGCGGCTCACAGAGCTGCGCCGCAAGGGCGTGGTGTGATGCCGTTCGTTCTCCCAATCCTTAACGGGATCTCACAGGGCGTGCTCCTCTTCCTCGTCGCGAGTGGCCTCTCGCTGGTGTTCGGCGTCATGGGCCTCCTCAACTTCGCGCACGGCGGTTTCTTCGCGCTCGGCGCGTTCGTCGCGTACTCGCTCACGGCGGGGGCGTCGTTGCCTGCGTGGCAGTTCCTCGTCGTGGTCGTCGCGGGCGCGCTCATCGTCGGCCTCATCGGCGTCGCCGCCGAGGTCCTCGTCTTCCGGCGCATCTACCACCTCCCGCCGATCGACGCTCTCTTGGCGACGTACGCCGTGCTCCTCACCGTGCAGGGCGGGATCACACAGGTCTGGGGAGTGAACCCCGTCGGCGTCGCGCGGTCGCCCGAGTTCCGTGGCGCTGTCCCGGTCGCCGGCGTCGACGTGCCCGCCTACGACTTCGCGCTCATCGCGATCGGAGCCGTCGTCGTCGTCGCGCTGTGGTGGCTCCTCGAGCGGTCCTCGTTCGGACGGGTCGTCCGCGCGACGGCGGCCGACCGCACGATGAGCGCGTGCCTCGGGATCAACGTCCGCTTCGTGTTCGCGGCGATGTTCGGCCTCGGCTCGTTCCTGGCCGCCCTCGGCGGCGGCCTCGTGTCGCAGCTCGTCCAGGTCGACGCCGGCCTCGCGGCGACGTTCGTAATCCAGTCGTTCGCCGTCGTCGTCGTCGGCGGCCTCGGAAGCATCTTCGGCGCGCTCGTCGCAGCGCTCCTCCTCGGCCTCCTCGACAGCCTCGTCGTCTCGATCGATCCGACGTTCTCCGGCTTCAGCCTCTATCTCGGCATGACGCTCATCCTCCTCGCCCGGCCGAGCGGACTGTTCGGCTCGGCATCGGACCGCCTGTGAACCGACGACGCGCCGTCCGCTGGGCGCCTTGGATCGTGGCCGCGGCCATCGTGATCGTCGGCGTCTCGCTGTCAGGCGAGCACGCGACGCTGTACTTCTGGGCGACAGTCGCGATCATGGCGCTGTACGCGACGAGCGTGAACCTCCTCATCGGGTACTCGGGCATCCCGTCGTTCGGGCAGGCCGCGTACTTCGGCCTGGGCGCGTACACCGTGGGGCTTCTGAGCTCCGGCGCGCCGGCGCCGATGCTCGCCGCGATCCTGCTGGGCGGCGTTGTCGCCGCGGTCGCGGCGCTCGCCGTTGCGCTCGTCGGGCTACGCGTCAGCGGTCTCGCGTTCTCCATGCTCACGCTCGCGTTCGCGCAAGCGCTCTTCACGCTCACGTTCCGGCTCCCGTTGCTCGGCGGCGAGAACGGGTTCGTCGGCATTATTCCGCAGCGCGTCCTCGGGCTCGACCTCGGTCGCGATCCGCTCGCGCTCTGGCTCTCGGTCGTCGTGCTCGTCGCGATCGGCATCGCGGCGCTCCGTCTCGTCGTAGTGTCGCCGTTCGGGCGAACGCTCCGGATGATCCGGGACGACGTCCGCCGGACGTCGTTTCTCGGGATCCCGGTCTTCCGCTACCAGACCGCGACGTTCGTGATCGCCGGGTTCGTCGCGGGGATCTGCGGTGCGGTGTACGCCTACCTGCAGGGCGTCGTAGGCCCCGATTACCTCTTCTGGACCCGCTCGGGGGAGCCCATCATCATGTCGATCGTCGGCGGGATGCGGCACTTCGCCGGCCCGATCGTTGGCGCGGTTGTCTACATGTGGACGGTCGACACGCTGTCGAAACAGACAGCGGCGTGGGTCCTTTGGGTGGGCATCGCCTTCCTCGCCGTCGTCATCGCCGCACCCGATGGCATCCTCGGCTTCCCAGCAACGGTCAGGCGTTGGCGCGCCCTGCTGTTGCGCCGTCGCGTTCGCGGGCTTCCGCCGGCGGCGGCGGAAGCCAAGCCGGAATGAACGAGCTGCAGGGCTCGCTCGAGGCGCGCGGCGTCACGAAACGGTTCGGGGAGTTCCGCGCGCTCGAGGACGTCGACCTCGATGTTGCGGCGGGCGAGATCCACGCGCTCATCGGACCGAACGGAGCGGGGAAGACCACATTCTTCGGCGTGGTATCGGGCGAGCTTCGCGCGACCGCGGGCTCGGTCCGGTTCGCGGGCCGGGAGCTCGGGGGCATGCCCGCATGGAGGCGGACACGTCTCGGCATGGCGCGCGCGTTCCAGATCGCGCGGGTGTTCCCGACCTTCACCGTTGAGGAGAACGTGCGCTGCGCGGTGCTCGCGGGACGCCGCCGTTCCTGGCTCATCCATCTGCCGGAGTCGCGCGCGGGCGCTGACCCGGAGACGCGGGAGTTCCTCCGCGAGACGGACCTCGAGCGGCTCGCGCCGAATTTCGCGGGCGAGCTCTCGCATGGCGATCGCAAGCGTCTCGAGATCGCGATGGCGCTCGCGCTCCGCCCGTCGCTTCTCCTCCTCGACGAGCCGACGGCCGGGATGTCCGCGTTCGACAGCGCCGCGACGGTGCGCCTCATTCGTGACGTGTGGCAGCGGCACTCGTGCTCCGTTCTCCTCACCGAGCACGACATGCCGGTCGTCTTCGAGCTCGCGCACCGGATCACCGTGCTCGACCACGGCCGGGTCTTGCGGATTGGCGCGCCTCAGGACATCGCGCGGGACCCCGCCGTTCGCGAGGTGTATCTCGGCAAGGACCTCGAGTCGTGACGCCGCTGCTGCGGCTCGCGGACGTCGACGCGTACTACGGGACGGCGCAGGCGCTCTTCCACGTCGACCTCGAGGTGCCGCCCGGCTCGGTTGTCGCGCTCCTCGGGCGGAACGGCGCCGGGAAGACGACGACGCTCCGAAGCGTCATGCGCCTCGGGGTCACCACGTACGGGTCGATCGCCTTCGATGGCGCCGACCTCACGCGCCTCTCGACGAGCGGGGTGGCGCGCCTCGGTATCGGGTACGTCCCCGAGGACCGGCGCATCTATGCGCGGATGACGGTGCTGGAGAACCTTCAGCTCGGCCGTGGGCTTGCGCACCGGGAGCGACCCGAACTCGGCATGTCGGTGATCCTCGACACGTTCCCGTTGCTCCGACCGCTCCTCGGACGCCGCGGCGGTGTCCTGTCGGGCGGCGAGCAGCAGCTCCTCGCCGCGGCGCGCTCTCTCATCGGCAACCCTCGGCTGATGCTCCTCGACGAGCCATCAGAAGGCCTGGCGCCGAAGATCGTGACGGAGCTCCGCGACGCCATCCGCACGCTGCGCGATCGCTTCCGCTGCACCGTGCTGCTCGCGGAGCAGAACACCCGCTTCGCGCTGTCGCTCGCTGACCGTGCCGCGATCGTCGAGACCGGCCGGATCGTGTGGAACGGCACGGTTGAGGAGCTCGAGCGCGCGCCCGAGGTCCTCGAGCGCTCGCTCGGCGTCTCGCGCGGACCGCGGGCGGGTTGAGCGACGTCGTCGCGATCCGGTCGTGGCTCTACGCGCCGGGGAACAACGTGAAGCTGCTCCAGCGCGTCTTCACCGCGGGCGCGGACGCGGTGATCCTCGATCTCGAGGACGCCGTTCCTCCAGCGGAGAAGGAGCGCGCGCGCGCGATGGTCGCCGAGGCCGTCGCCTCGCGCGCGGGACGCGCTCGTCCCTCGACCTTCGTACGCGTCAACGCGCCGGACGGCGATCGCGTCGAGGCCGACGTGCGCGCGGTCGTCCGTCCCGGTCTCGCGGGACTGCGCGTCCCGAAGTGCGAGCGTGCGCAAGTTGCGGCGCGCGTCGCGCGGACCGTCGACGAGGCGGAACGCGCGGCCGGCATGCCGAACGGCGCCGTCCGTCTCGTGTGCGGGATCGAGACGGCCGCAGGGGTCGAAGCGTCGCTCGCGATCGCGAGCGCGAGCGAGCGGGTCGACGCGCTCGCGTTCGGCGCTGCGGATTTTGTCGCCGACGTCGGCGCGAGCGTCGGGGAGGCGCAGCTCGAGACGTTGTACGCGCGGTCGCGCCTCGTCATCGCGTCGCGCGTCGCCGGCATCCGGCCGCCCGTCGACAGCGTGCACGGCCGGGTCGACGACCTCGAGGGCCTCGAGCGCACGACGCGGCGGGGGAAGGCGCTCGGCTTCTTCGGTCGCGCGTGTATCCACCCGCGCCAGGTCACCGTCGTGAACAACGTGTACACGCCGACGGCGGACGAGCTCGCGCGCGCCCGCGCGATCGTCGACGCGGCGCGCGACGCGGAGCGCTCGGGCACGGGCGCGCTCGGCCTCCCTGACGGCACGTTCGTCGACGTCGCGATCGTGCGCCGCGCCGAGCTCGTCCTTCGCGTCGCCGACGCGCTGCGGACGGAGGCATCCCGATGATCGATGGTGCCGCGGCCGGAAGGGTGTACGACCTCGCGCACCCGCTCGATCCCGCGATGCCCGTCTCGCCGAACCATCCTGGCTACCGCATGGCGCTCCTGCGCCGCCACGGCGACATGGTGCGCGCGGACGGGAGTTCGGCGTCGAACGAGCTGCTCGTCATGGGCGGGCACACCGGGACGCACCTCGACGCGCTCGCGCATGTGTCCTACCGCGGCAAGCTCTTCGGCGGTGTCGATGCCGTAGAGGCGCAGACCGGAGGCCGCTTCTCGCGGCTCGGCGTCGAGAGCGTCGCGCCGATGGTGTGCCGAGGCGTCCTGCTCGACGTCGCCGGTCATCGTGGCGTCGATACGCTGCCAGCGGGCGAGGCGATCAGCGCACGCGAGCTCGACGCGGTCGCGTCGGCCGAGGGCGTCCGTCCCCCGGAGCACGGCGCAGTCCTCGTGCGCTCGGGGTGGGCGCGCCTCTGGTCGGATCCGTCGCGCTACCTCGGGCACGCGAGCGGCGTCCCGGGTCCGGACGAGTCGGGCGCGCGCTGGATCGCGGAAGCCCGGCCGCTTGTCACCGGGCACGACTCGATGGCCTACGAGCACCTCGGGCGGGGCGCCGGACACGCGCTCCTCCCCGCACACCGGATGCTCCTCGTCGAGCGCGGCGTGCACATCATCGAGAACCTTGACCTCGAGGCGCTCGCGCGCGATCGCGTGTACGAGTTCCTCTTCGTGTGCCTGCCGTTGAAGTTCGTGGGCGCGACGGGCTCGCCGGTGCGGCCCATCGCCGTCGTCGAGTGACGCTCGCCGAGCGGCTCGCCGCGTTCGCCGCCGACACGGGCTACGACGCGCTGCCGCACGAGGTCGTCGAGAGCGTGAAGATGCGGGTCCTCGACACGCTCGGCATCGCGCTCGCCGCGTCGTCGCGCGGCCTCGCCGACGGCGTACGCGAGCTCGTCGCCGAGGACGGCGGCGCGCCGCGCGCCAGCGTCGTCGGGAGCGCGCTACGCGTGCCCGCGGCGCAGGCGGCGTTCGTGAACGGCACGCTCGCGCACAGCCTCGACTTCGACGACACGCACCTCCCGTCGGTGCTCCATCCGTCCGCGAGCGTCGTCCCGGCGACGCTCGCCGTCGCGGAGGAGCGCGGCGCGAGCGGTCGCGAGGCCGTGCGCGCCGCGGCGCTCGGCATCGAGATCACCGTCCGCGTCGGCATGGGCGGCTACGTGGAGGGCGAGGGGAACGTGTTCTTCGAGCGCGGGTGGCATGCGACATCAATCTGCGGCACGCTCGGATCCGCCGCGTCGGCGGCCGTGCTCCTCGGTCTCGATGCGGAATGGATCGCCCACGCGCTCGCGATCGCGTCGAGCTTCGCGAGCGGCGTGCTCGAGGGGAATCGGGTCGGCGGTACCGTGAAGCGCCTGCACTGCGGCTGGGCAGCGCACGCCGGCATCATCGCGGCGCGGCTTGCCGCCCGTGGCTTCACCGGTCCGGGGAGCGTCCTCGAGGGGCGGTTCGGTCTGTTCCGTGCCTTCCTCGACGGCCACGCAGATACCGGAGCCGTCGTCGACGGGATCGGCGAACGCTGGGAGCTGCCGGGGATCGTGTTCAAGCCTTACCCGGCCAACCACTACACGCACGCGGGGATCGACGCAGCGCTCCGCATGCGTTCACGCGACGGCGTGCGTCCCGAGGCGATAGCGCGGCTCGAGCTCGGGACGTCGGCGCCGGAGCTCCGGACGATCGGCGAGCCGCGGGAGGAGAAGGTCCGGCCGCGCAGCGGCTATCACGCGCAGTTCTCCGGACCGTTCACGGTCGCGACCGCGCTCATCGGCGGCGGTGGCCTCGGCGTGTACTTCGACGACTTTACCGACGCGAAGGCGCGCGACCCAGACCTGCTCGCTCTCGCGGAGAAGGTCGAGACGTTCGTCGACGAGGCGTGTGACCGGGCGTTCCCGCACACCTTCCCAGCGGTCCTTCGCGCGCACCTCGTCGACGGGCGCGTCGTGGAAGAGCGCGTCATGCACCCGCGCGGCACGCGGGAGAACCCGCTGTCGGAGGCGGAGCTGCGCCGCAAGTTCGCGCTGAACGCGGCGCAGGCGCTCGTGCCCGAACGCGCCGACCGTCTCGGCGGTGAGATCCTCGCGCTCGAGCGCGCGCCGTCCGTCGCTGGGCTCCTCGGGCTGACGCGGCCATGAGCGCTCGCAGCGGCGCGCGCCGCGTCGCCGACGCGCTTGACGCCTTCCACGACGGGAGCAATGTCGGCCAGGGGAAGCTCACCACGACCGAGCTCAAGTGCTATCGACAACACTCGCACAGGCGTCCCGCCGCTTCCGCAGTGGCACGCGGGTTTGTCACAGCCGGCCGCGCGGACCGGGCCCGGAGGCTCGTAGCATCGCCTTGACCGTGATCGCGCGAAACGCGTTCGCCGCGCCGCCGACCATCCTCTGGCGCGCCGTCGCGCCCACCTGGACGGCCGTCGTGCTCGCCGTCCTCGCCGGGAGCGCGCTGATCGGCCTCGCGGCGCGCGTCGCCATCCCGCTGCCCTTCAGCCCCGTGCCGATCACCGGCCAGACCTTCGCGGTGCTGCTCGTCGGCGCGGCCCTGGGCGCGCGCCTCGGCGCCGCCGCCCTCACCGCCTACCTCGTCGAGGGACTTCTCGGGCTGCCTGTCTTCGCCGGCGGGACCAGCGCGTGGGCCCCGACGCGCATCCCCGGGGTCCCGGTGATCCTCGGCCCGACCGCGGGGTACCTCGCCGGCTTCGTCGCCGCGGCCTTCGTCGTCGGCTGGCTCGCCGAGAGGGGCTGGGATCGCCGCCCTCTCACGACGGCGCTGGCCATGGCGCTGGGCAATGTCGCCATCTATCTCCTCGGTCTGGCCTGGCTCGCCCGATTCGTGGGCGTCGAGGGAGCCTTCCCGCTCGGCGCGCAGCCCTTCCTCGTGGGCGACCTGCTCAAGCTCCTCGTTGCCGCGGCCGTGCTGCCCGCGGCCTGGCGACTGCGCCGACCGCCGCGCTGATCTCGACCACCTCCCGATCCTCGGGAGCCTGAACATGTGAGGGTGGACCTGCCGATCGGCGAGCGCACCCTGGTCGTGGGCGTCGTCAACGCGACCGACGACTCCTTCTCCGGCGACGGCCTCGGCGACGACGTCGGGGCCATCCGCGCGCTCGGCGAGCGCATGCTCACCGACGGCGCGGACCTCATCGACGTCGGGGCCGCGTCGTCGCGCCCCGGTCAGACGAAGGTGCCGCTCGAGCTGGAGCTACGCCGCGCGACGGCCGCGGTCGAGGCTCTGCGCGACCTCGGCGTCCCGCTCGCCATCGACTCGACGCGTGACAAAGTTGTCGAGGCGTGCCTGCGGGCCGGTGCGCGCATTGTTAACGACGTCTCGGGGCTGTCGGACGTCCGGCTCGCGGAGCTGGCCGCACGCCACGACGGCTGGATCGTCCTCATGCACAGCGCTCGGCGCCCAGGGCGCCGCGCCGAGCGCGACGACGACCCGGGGACAATCGTGGAAGCGGTCGTGGCCGGCCTGCGCGATGCCCGCGAGCGCGCGGTCCGCGCGGGCGTCTCCCCAGGGCGGATCGTCGTGGACCCCGGTCTCGGCTTTGATAAGACCGCCGCCGAGTCGTTCGCGCTCTTGTGTCACCTGCCGCGAGTGCGGGAGGTGGCGCCCGTGCTCGTCGGGCCGTCGCGCAAGGGTCACCTCGGAGTGGCGACGGGCCGCGGGGTCCGCGAGCGTGTCGTCGCCACGGTCGCGGCGGTCGCCTGCGCGGTGATGAAC
>JALYKU010000195.1 GCA_030774595.1 Chloroflexota bacterium
CCGTGGGGTCTTCCCCATATTGGTCGTCGCCGAGCTCCGCCTGGGTCATCGCGCGACGCATGGCCTCCGTCGGCAGCGTGAATGTGTCGCTGCGGAATTCGAGGATCCTCACAGTCCGAGCCCCTCCTTGACGCGTGCCCCCACGGCGATCATCACGGGCGCGACCGCTATCGCTGGCAGGAAATCGGCGACTATCGCTGGCAGGAAATCGGCGACGGCCACGTCCCGTACGAAGGAGTTTCAGGCCCACGCCGAGGATGAGCAAGCCGCCGACCGCGCTCATCTCGCGGAGCTGCTCGGCGCTCGGGAGCCCGAGAAGAGCCCGCCCCTATCAGGATGCTGCCGACGAGGTAGAGCGGGCTGCCCGTATCAGCCGCGAGCTTCGCCCCCATCGCGAGGGTGAACAGGCCGATCCCACGGACGACGTTCTCGCGGATCCGCGCGGGAAGGCGATCCCCGAGGATCGTTCCAGCCAGCCCTCTGACGAGAACGGTGGCGGCGTTGAGAAGCGTCCCCGAAATGAACATCCGCGCCCGGTAGTGTCGCGTCTCGGACGAACCAACGGATGCCCCGGACGCGACACTAATATCCGCTGATGTCTCCCTCGGTGGCCGAGCCCTCGCAGCGGTTGCGCCTGTGGGCGCACGAGCTCGCGGCAATGGCGCGGACCGGCCTGGAATACGGCACCGACCCCTACGATCGCGAGCGCTACGCGCGGATGGCAGGCATCGCGGACGGGATCGCCGCGATGACGATCGATGCGGACTTCTCGCCCGAGCGTCCCTATCTTCCGGACCTCGGATACACCACACCGAAGACGGGTTGCAACGTCGCGGCGTTCGACGCGCAGGGGCGGCTCTGTCTGATCCAGCGGGCGGACAACCGGCGTTGGGCGCTTCCCGGCGGCTTCTGCGAGGTCGGGTCGACGCCGTCCGAGAACGCTCTGCGAGAGCTCCGCGAGGAAGCCGGACTGGAGGCCGAGCTGGACTCGCTCGTCGGCGTGTATGACAACAACCGCTTCAACAGCCGCTCGCCGTACCACATCTACACGTGCTGCTTCCGAGGTCGGGTGATCGGCGGTGTGCCGACGCCTTCGATCGAGACGCTCGACGTCCGCTTTGTCGCGCCGGATTCGCTGCCGACCGACATGAGCGACATGCAGCGCGCCATGGCGTGCGACGCCACGGCCGGGCTCCAGGCCGCTCGATTCTCGTGACCACCATCGCCGTCTACGGCGGCTTCGCGGCCATCCCGATCCTCGACGACCTGCGCGCGGCGCTGCCCCAGGCCACCGTCGTTCCCCTCGGCTCCGACGGACCCGTCGCCGCCGCGCGCGACGCCGACGTCGCGATAGGATCGCCGTCGGCCGACCGAGTGCGCGCGCTGCTGCGTGAGTGTCCCCGGCTCCGCTGGGTCCACACGGTGTCGGCGGGCGTCGAGCGCCTGCTCATTCCCGAGCTGCTCGAGCGCGACGACGTGCTGCTCACGAACAACACGGGCGCCTACGACGTGCCGATCGCGGAGCACGTCATGGCCATGCTGTTCGCGATCGCCAAGCGCGTCCCGCATCACCTCGCCGCGCAGTCGCGGCACCAGTGGCAGCGCGATCCGGGACACGCTGAGCTGCGGGATGCGTCGCTCGTGATCCTCGGCATGGGCAGCATCGGGGGCGAGCTTGCCCGCCTGGCGTCCGGGGTCGGCATGCGCGTCACGGGGATCCGCAGGCACCTCCCAAACGGGACGGCTCGCGAGGCGCCGCGGATCGTGGGGAGCGACGCCCTGCCCGACGTCGCCGCGGAAGCGGACTACCTGGCCATCACCGCCGCCCTCACCGCCCAGACGCGCGGAATGGTGTCGGCCGACGTCATCGCGCGCATGCGGCCGACGGCCTGGCTCGTGAACATCGCGCGTGGCGCGATCGTGGACGAGGAGGCGCTGCTGGCCGCCTGTCGCGACGGGCGCATCGGCGGCGCGGCGCTCGACGTCTTCAGCAGCGAACCGCTTCCCGCCGACAGCGCGTGGTGGGATCTGCCGAACGCGATCATCACCCCGCACGTTTCCAACTCGTCACCGCGGGTCCAGGAGCGCACCCTCGCGCTGTTCGTCGAGAACGTGCGCCGCTTCCAGCGCGGGGAGCAGCTGCTGAATCTCGTCGATAAGCGCGTCGGCTATTGACCGTGCGCCACCGTCGCATGCGTCCATGACCCTGGCGCGGAGGGTCCTCGCGGCGCGCACCGAGGGCTTCACCGAGTCCGTCATCCGCGAGATGACGCGGCTCAACGCGATCCACGGTGGCATCAACCTCGCGCAGGGGTTCCCCGACTTTCCCGCTCCCCAGCGGATCAAGGACGCGGCGAAGCGCGCGATCGACGCCGACATCAACCAGTACGCGATCACGTGGGGCGCGCCATCGCTCCGCTCGGCCCTCGCGCGGACGTACGGCGAGCTCTACGGCCTGCGGGTCGATCCGGAGGCGATGGTCACGGTGACCTGCGGCGCCACGGAGGCGATGATCGCGACGCTGCTCGCGATCGTCGAACCCGGGGACGAGGTCATCGTCTTCGAGCCGTTCTACGAGAACTACGGACCCGATGCGGCGATCTGCGGCGCGCGGCCGGTCTACGTGCCGCTCCGCCCGCCCGACTACACCTTCGATCCAGACGAGCTGCGCGCCGCCTTCGGTCCGCGGACCCGCGCGATCGTGGTGAACACGCCCAACAATCCGACGGGACGCGTGCTCACCCGTGACGAGCTCGGCCTGATCGCGGGGCTCTGCGTCGATCACGACGCGACCGCGGTGACGGACGAGATCTACGAGCACATCCTTTACACCGGCGAGCACGTGCCCATGGCGACCCTGCCTGGGATGGGCGAGCGCACGGTCACGATCTCCGGCGCCAGCAAGACGTTCTCCGTGACGGGCTGGCGCGTCGGGTGGATCGTCGCGCCGCCGGCGCTGACGTCCGGCATCAGGAAGGTCCACGACTTCCTCACGGTCGGCGCGCCCGCCCCGCTACAGGAAGCGGTGGCCGACGCGCTCTCCATGGGACAGCCGTACTTCGAAGGACTCGCACGCGACTACCGGCGCCGCCGCGACATCCTGGTCGCGGGGCTCGCGAACGCCGGCTTCAGGCCGAGCGTACCGGAAGGCGCCTACTACACGCTCTGCGACATCTCGGCCTTCGGCTTCGGCGACGACGTGTCCTTCGCTCGCTGGCTGGTGGCCGAGGTCGGCGTCGCGGCGGTGCCCGGCTCCTCGTTCTTCTCGCGGCCCGAGCTCGGCCGCGACCTCGTGCGCTTCACGTTCTGCAAGACCGACGAGCTGCTCGCCGAGGCGGCCCGCCGCTTGTCGCGGACCGCGGAGCTCGCCGCCGCTACTCGCTCGGAATGACGGTGGTGGGCGGGATCGCGGCCGCCGCGCGTTCGGCCGCGAGAGTGAGCGCGAGCGCGTCGATCGCCGCCGGACGGTCGAACGGCGTCGGGCTGGTGTTCGCGAGGCGCCTGACCGCCTCATCCGAGTCGGTATCGCGGCCGAGCGCACGCAGCGCGAGCGGATAGCTCGAGCGGACCGTGAACACTCCCGCGGGCGAGCCGCGCGCCGTGCCGGCCTCGAAGGCGGCGACCGCCTCGGCGAACATCCCGAACCGGTACGCGGCCTCCCCGTAGAACAGCGACGCCGCCGCGGAGTCCTGGTCGCGCGCCTCGACCTTCGCGCGCTCGTACATCCGCTCCCGCATGCGACGGTCGTTCCACTCGTCGCCGATGATGGCCCGAAGGACCGGCTCGTCCTCCGGCCGGTAGATCACGAAGTAGCCGTAGTTGAAGGTTTGCCAGTTCGTCGCGAACCACGAGTAGGAAAGCGGGACCGCGGCGCCCCGCATCGGATCGTTCACGAGGAAGGCCGACAGCGAGTCGTCGTATCCACGCACCAGCCGGTCGTGGGCGATGCGCGAGGGATCCTCGAGCCACTGCGTGACGATCGGCGTGAAGCCGTTGGTCACCAGGCGCTTCATCAGGTCGTTCGTCCCGTTCGTGCGCGCGATCGCGCGGAGTCCGAACTGCTCGCGCACCCATGGATCGACGTTCGCGCTCGGCATGCCGCGGCGGATGTCGGGTCCTCGGAGCGACAGGCGCGCGGCCTCCTGCGACACGGAGATCCCGAACGCCGCCAGCGCCATGACGACCGACGCCGGCCCGCAGTTGTTGAGCGATTGCCACACGTGGCTGACGCTCGCGACATCGGCCCGCGATCCCGGAGCGCCCACGGCCGGCGCGGGCTCCGCCGTGGTCGCAGGCGGCGCGGCGACGACCGAGGGCATCGAGGGCTCGATGACGACGGCCCCGACGGGCGCTTGCTCCGCAGCGGCGACCTCCTGTGACGGTTCGTCAACGATGGCCGCCGGTGCCGAAGGCCTTGCGGCGCACGCGCTCGCAAAGAACGCCATGGTCGTCGCGAGCACGAGCGCTTGATTCCTCATCCCAGGGTCAATGCTAACGGGGCGGCCGCCGCGAGCGGCAATACCATGGGCCCATGGCCAACGGGACCCTGACCAACGGGCGGCTCGCGGATCATCCACTGTGGTCGCGCGCGCTGCGCCGCGATTCGCCGTCGGCGCGCAGCGTCGTGCCGGTCATCGTGTCGGCGTCCGTCGAGGACCGCGAGGCGGTGGAGGGACTCCCCGGCATCGAGCGGCTTTCGATCACGGAGCTCGTTCGTGAAGCGCGCACCGCGGCCGCTGCCGGCATCGCCGGCCTCATGATCTTCGGCGCGTCCGACCGGAAGGACGAGCTCGCCCTCCTCGCGAGCCAGCCCGACCACATCGTGCCGCGCGCGATCCGCTGCGTGAAGGACGCGGTCCCCGACCTCGCCGTCGCCACCGATGTCTGCGTCTGCGCGTACACCGCTCACGGCCAGTGCGTGCTGTTCGGCCGCGAGGGCGCCGATGTCGCTGGAACGCTCGAACGCCTCCGCGAGATCGCCGCGGTGCACGCCGAAGCGGGATCGGACCTCCTCGTCCCATCGGGGATGCTCGACGGGACCGTCGCGGCCCTGCGGGAAGCGCTCGCCGATGCGGGCATCGACGTTCCCATCGCCGCGACGGCGAAGCTCGAGAGCTGCATGTATCAGTCGCACCGCGTGGCCGTCGGTGCCACGCCGATACGCGATCGCGCCGTGCCGCTCCTGGCCGGCGACGACCCTGGTGCCGCCCGCGCGAGGGCCCGACGCGATGTCCACGCGGGCGCCGATGCGGTGATCGTGAAGCCGTCACTGGTGACGCTCGACATCGTCGCGATGCTCGCGCGCGAGACCGACAAGCCGATCGTGTCGTATCAGACGCTCGATGAGCACCTGGCGCTGGTGGCCGCCGGCGAACGCCTCACGGACGAGCGCGGCCCCGAGCGCGAGGCGCTGCGCGCCGCGCGCCGGGCGGGCGCCGATCTCGTCATCGCGCACGGGGCTGCGAGCATCGCGGAGGATTGAGGCTCCACTCGCGCGCGGCCGCCACGGTGCTCCTGGCCCCGCTCGTCGTCGTGAGCTCGATGGCTCCCGACACGAGGGACGCGGGGGTCGCATCTCCCTCGGCGATCATCCCCACGGAGTACCTCGAGGTGACCTCGCTCCCCTTTTCCACAGCGGGAACGCCGGCTCGTGCCGAGCCGCTGCCTCGCGGCGCCTCGCTTCGCGGCCGCCTCTCGCCCGAGCCTTCCGATGCGTCGCCCACGGCGGAGGCGCCGCCCGAGGCCGTTCCCGCCCCCGAGCAGGCGGCGCCCAGCCCCGCTC
>JALYKU010000196.1 GCA_030774595.1 Chloroflexota bacterium
GCGCGTGCGCCTGACGATGAGCTGCGACCATCGCGCGGTGGATGGGGCAACGGGCGCGCGCTTTCTCCAGACGCTCCGTCTCCTGATCGAGAATCCCCTCATGCTCGTGTACTGAGCGGCTCGCGCCGCACTCTCCAAAGGATCGTACTCTCATGGCTTCGTTCGATGTGATCTTCCTGGGTGGCGGACCCGCCGGCTACGTCGGCGCGATTCGCTGCGCGCAGCTCGGCCTTACCGTCGGCGTCGTGGAGCGCGAGGGGCTGGGCGGCACGTGCGTCCTCTGGGGGTGCATACCTGCGAAGGCGCTGCTCGAGAGCGCCGCCGTGGCGCACCGCGCGCGCGAAGCGAAGGCGTTCGGCGTCACGGTGGGCGAGATCACCACGGACTACAACGTCGCGATGAAGCGCTCGCGCGCGGTGAGCACGCAGAACTCCAAGGGCGTCGAGTTCCTGTTCAAGAAGCACAAGATCACCTGGATCAACGGCACCGGTACGCTCACGGGGAACAAGACGATCTCGGTGAAGGACGCGAAGGGCGCCGGTACCACTCATGACGCGAAGAAGGCCATCGTGATCTGCACCGGCTCCCGCGTGAAGGGGATTCCCGCGATCGGCCTCGAGCTCGACAAGCAGCTCGTCCTCTCCTCTGACGATGTGCTCATCGCGGAGAAGGCACCGGCGACGATGGCGATCATCGGTGCGGGGGCCGTCGGCTGCGAGTTCGCCGACGTCTTCCACGAGTTCGGCACCAAGGTCACGCTTCTCGAAGCGCTGCCGACGATTCTTCCGCTCGAGGACGCGGAAGTTGCGGCCGAGCTCGCGAAGAGCTTCAAGAAGCGCGGAATCGACGTGATCTCGAGCGCGAAGATCGAAAAAGCGAAAGCCGGTAAGGACTCGCTGACGCTCTCGCTCACGGGACCGGAGAAAAAGGAGATCACCGTCGAGCGTGTGCTCGTCGCCGCGGGGCGCGCGCCAAACGTCGAGAGGATCGGTCTCGAAGCGCTTGGCATCACGCTCACCGACCGCGGCTTCATCAAGATCGACGATCAGCTTCGCACCAGCGCCGAAGGCGTCTACGCCATCGGTGACGTCGTGGGCCCACCGATGCTCGCGCACAAGGGGTCGCGCGAGGGTGTGGTCGTCGCCGAGATAATTGCGGGCAAGAGTGAGCATCGCATGAACTACGGCAACATTCCGAGCGCGACGTACTGCCACCCGGAGGTTGCGTCGATCGGGCTCACGGAACAGCAATGCAAGGAGCAGAAGCTCGATTACAAGGTCGGCAGGTTCAATTTCTCGGCGAATGGTCGCGCGCGCACTTCGGGGGAGACCGAGGGCTTCGTGAAGATCATCCGCGATGCGAAGTACGGTGAGATCCTCGGCGCACACATCATCGGCGCGCACGCGACGGAGCTCATTCACGAGTTGGTGGTGGCGCGCGAGAACGAGTTTACGGTGGAGGAGGTCGATCTCGCGGTTCACGCCCACCCGACGCTGGCCGAGGCGATTGCCGAGGCGGCGCTCGATTCGATGGGCCGCGTAATCCATGCCTGACCGGGGCGACGCGCAGTCCTCGCCCCCGCGGGGCGCACCGGGGACGCTGGCGGCGCCGGCCCCATTGCGCGTCGTCTGGCTCGGACTGGTACCCTATGAAGAGGCCCTCGCTCTCCAGCGATCGGTGGCGCGAGCCCGAATCGGCGGCGCGATCGCGGACGACGTGCTGCTCCTGCTCGAGCATCCACCCGTCGTCACGCTCGGCCGAAGCGCGACGGAAGCGAATCTGCGTGCATCCCCGGCGCTCCTCGCCGCCCGTGGTGTCGAGCTATTCGAGGCGGAGCGCGGCGGTGACATCACGTTCCACGGGCCCGGTCAGCTCGTCGGCTACCCGATCGTGAACCTTCGCGGGCACCGGCCGGATCTCCACTGGTATTTGCGCCAGGTAGAAGCCGTGCTCATTCACGCGCTGGGCTCCATCGGGATTGCCGCCGAACGGAGCGAGGGCCGTACGGGGGTGTGGACCGGTGGTCGCAAGATCGCGTCGATCGGCGTGCACGCACGGGACTGGGTCACCTGGCACGGCTTTGCTCTGAACGTCTCGACGGACCTCTCCTACTTCGACCTCATCGTCCCGTGCGGCCTCTCGGGGGTGACGATGACCTCCGTCGCGCAGGAGCTTGGGCCCGGCGCGCCCGGTCTGGCGCACGTTGCGGATTTGGTGAGCGCTTCATTCGGGGAGATCTTCTCGCTTTCGCCGACGCGGCTGGTGCCCGACGCGCTCGCGGCCATGCTTCCGGCGGAGTAGGCGCAGGCGCGCTCCGCCCGATGGCGCGACGCTATATTTTCATCGGATCGTCCTCTCCTCTTTCTCTCGTCCGCATCCATGTTGACCGCAATCACCCGCGGCGTGAGCGCTTCGCTCGCGGTGGGCGAGCTCACTTTCCGCGATCGCGAGCCGATCGATGTCGCCCTCGCGCGCACGCAGCACGCGGCCTACGAGCGCGCCCTCGAGTCACTGGGCGTGCGCATCGATCACCTTCCGGCGGACGATGCACTGCCCGACGCGGTGTTCGTTGAAGACGCGGCGCTGATG
>JALYKU010000197.1 GCA_030774595.1 Chloroflexota bacterium
CTGCATCATCTCCGGCTTGACGCGCTCGCCCAGGCGCGGCCGCGCCGCGCGCAGCAGCGTCGCGATGTGACTGTGGAGGTGACCGCTGCCGTCGACGATCTGGAACTCCTCCTCGATGCCGATCGTGAGCCGCGGGACGTCCGAGTACTTCACGCCGCACGGCCCTCCACCACGAACGTGGGCACGACGCTCCCGTCGCCGGCCGTGACGTTCAGCAGCGCGCTCGAGGAAAGGCGCACCAGGCACCCCGCCGGGCGGCCCCAGAAGAGGTACGGATCGCAGTCGATCGCCAGGTCGAGGAAGTGCATCCGCTCGAGCACGACGGGGAACGGCTCGTGCGGCACGGGAACGCGCTCCTGCACGACGTACGAGCTCACGAGTGCCGCGAGCAGCGTCTGCTCCCACTCGCTCGCCGCGACCGTCCAGCCCAGCACCACGCCCTTACCGCCGTACTCGTCGTTCGGCTTGAGCACGAGGCGGTCGCGGTTCGCGATGACGAACTCGACGAGGTCGACGACCTTTCCGTCATAGGTCGTGTGTCCCTCACGCACCTTGCGGGTCCATGGGACGTGACGCGCGATGGCCCGCCGCTGCGGAGGCGTGTAGAGGGCCGCGTAGCGGTCGTCGGACAGGAGGGCGAGGCTCATCTTCTTGTGCAGCAGCTTGGCTCGGAAGCTGTTGACGACGGTGACGGCGCCGGCCAGGTAGGCACGCACCAGCGGCTCGGCGAGGTCCGGCCGGGCCAGGAGCTCGGAGGTGAGCACGCGGCGATACACGAGGTCAACCGCCACGCCCCGCGCGCGCAGCCTGCCGCGCGTGAACGTCAGGTCGTCCGGGGCGCAGATGATCGCCCGCAGTCCCTGCTCGCTGAAGAACCGCTCGAACATCTCGAACTCCGTCAGCGTGGGGAGGCCGCGCCAGTCGACGATCGCGATCACCGGCCCAGCCGTGCCGGCCGCTCGCACCATGGCCGCCAGCTGCCGCCGCCGCACGGGCAGCCGGCGCAGGCGGAACCGCCTCCGGAGCGCGCGCATCACCGGAAGCGACGCGAACACCGACGCGAGCTCGTCGTTGTATGCCATGCCAGCCGGCGATTCGGCGTTGTATTCGACGAACCGGATGACGCCGTCGCCGACGAACCCGTCGAGGCGAGCGGACGGTGAGGCCGCGGAAAAGCCCGGGTCCGCCAGGGCCAGCCGCTCCTCCTGGGGCGCGAGGTCGAGCTCGCGGCGCAGCTCGTCGTCCGAGAGCAGCGCCCGCTCGAGGCCAGCCAGCGCTTCGTAGATCGACCGCGCGGCGAGCACGATCGCGTCGTATTGGTGGCGCGCGACGAGGTTCGGACGGAGCGCGATGCAGAGCGGCCTGTCGCCGAACATCAAGTGCCGGTCGCGCTGACCCTGGGCGAGCATCTCCGCGCTCGTGGCGGCGACGTCCGGGTCCTCGAGCAGCCGGTGGTACGCGGCGATCGCCGGTGACGGGCGCGTCGCGGGCGTTGCGGGGGACGCGCTCGCTACCCGACGTGCCGCCACCAGCGGTGCTCCCCCTTCCACGGCGGTGTCGCGGCGCCGGTCGCGTAGGAGATCACGAGGTCGCTCATCTTCTCGAGCACCCACTGGAAGTTCTCGTGTTTGATCATGAAGTCGTCGAAGTCCGGCGCGGGGTTGAGGAAGTCGATGGCGTACAGGATCCCGTCGCGGATCGCGAACTCCACGGTGTCCATGTCATAGCCCAGCGCGTCCGTGAGCGTGATCGCGTCGGCGATGGCCTTGTCGCGCAGGTCACCCTCCACGGGGCTATGAACGACGTACCGGTCGAAATGTGGCAGCGTCGGGTCGTAGCGGATCGCGAGAACATCCCTGCGGCCGATGCAGATGCAGCGGACGTAGTCCTCCCACTTGATGAATTCCTGCAGGATCATCGTCTTCGGGCGCTGGCCGAACGTCGCCGAGCCCGTCTGGTCGTACGCCCAGAGCAGCTCCTCCTTGCTGTCCACCCGATAGACGTCCTTCCACCCACCGCCGGTGTTCGGCTTCATGATCGCCGGCAGTCCGATGTAGCCGATGATCGCGTCCCAGTCGAGCGGATACCGCAGGTTCCGCAGCGACTGCTCGTTGATGTCCGGGATGTAGGCCTTGTTCGGCAGCACCACCGTGCGCGGGACGGCGACCCCGAGCTTGCGCGCGAGCGTGCACTCGAAGAACTTCTCGTCGGCCTCCCACCAGAAGGGGTCGTTGACCACGACGGTGCCCATCAGCGCGGCGCTCTTGAGGTGCGCGCGGTAGTAGGGCACCTCGTGGCTGATCCTGTCCACGACCACCGCGTAACGCGGCTCCTCGAGCTCGCTGGCGCCGCCGAGCATCGCCATCTCCGCGCGGACGCCGAGCGCGCGGCCTTTGCGCTCCACCGTCTCGATGAACGGGCCGGGGAAGGTGTTCTCTCGGCCGACCATGAGACCGACGATCTTTTCCTTCATAGCAGCTCGCTCACCATTTCCTTCCAGTACGGCCAGTCGTGCGCCCACCCGGGCCACACGAACAGGCTCGCCGGAACGCCCTTCTCCTGCAGCAGGAGCGCGAGGCGCCGGGATTCCTCGACATGCGGATCGTCGGAGCCCGTCGCGATGACGATCTCGGTCTCGCGGAGCGGGCCGAGCAGGCGTTCGTCAGCGAGGCCCGGCAGGAACGCCAGTGGATTCACGAAGTAGGCGTCGCC
>JALYKU010000198.1 GCA_030774595.1 Chloroflexota bacterium
CATCTACGGTGCGGTCCTCGCGTTGTACGCGGCCGCGCGCTACGTGATGCTCGAGCTCCCTCTGGGGCGGGACCTTCATCGGCAGATCCTCGAAGCGCGCTCGAATGGGCCGGCCGTCGCGTACTTCCCGGCGGCGGTCGCGCTGGTCGCCGCCGCGGCGTTCGCGGCGCGGACGAGGCACGCCTGGCGCGACGCGCTCATGCTCTCGGCAGGGACGGGGCTCGTGGTCGTGACCCTGCTCGCGACGGACAGCTCGGTCCGCGCGTTCATCGCGCTGTTCGCGACGTCGGTGCTCTTCACGGCCGCGGTCCTCGGGCGATCTGCGCTTCTGCTCTGGCCCGCGGCCGCCTTCGGCGTGGTGTCCGAGCTCGCGCTGCTCGATGCGGCGCGCGTACCGCTCATTTACCAGCCCGAGGTCGTGCTCGCGACCGGCATCGTTGCGTTCGCGATCGGCGTGGCGCTGACCTGGGGCCGCAGCATGTTCGCGGGCAGTGCGCGCGTGGCGGGCCTCTCCGCGATCGCCTTCGCGGGGGCCTTCGAGTTCGAGATCGCGCTGGCCAGCCGCCTTTCCGTCGTCGATTCCCTGGCCTGGCAGGACGGCAGCCGCGTGCTCCTGCTCCTCGCGGGCGCCCTCGCCGTCGAATCGAGTCTCCGCCGCTCATACGCCGTCGCCCTAGCGGCCGCGGCGGTGGCGCTTGCCGGGACCCTGGGACTCATCGCACGCGCACACCCCCGTGACATCCAGGCGTACACGGCTCCGCTCGGAGCATCGCTCGTCGCGGCAGCGATCGCTTCGCTCCGCTACGCGCCGGCTGCGTGGAACGAGCGGATCATCGGGCTCGAGGTCTCCGGGGCGGCTATCGCGCTCGCGCCACCGTACGTTGCGACGTGGGGAGCCGACGCGGTGAGCAACGCCGCGCGACTCGTCGCCACCGTGCTCGTGCTCGTCGCGCTGGGGATCGTCTTCCGGCGCCGCTGGCTCCTCGCGGTATCCCTCTCGTTCCTCGGCCTCGGCGCGGTGCGCGCCGTCGTGGAGGCGGCGGGTCGCGTGCCGAATTGGGTCCTGTTCGCGTCGGCCGGGGCCGCGCTGCTCGCCGTGGGATTCACACTGCTCGTGCGGCGAGAAGCGTGGCTGCGGGCACAGGAGCGGCTGCTGTCGTGGTGGGTCCGCTGGGGCCGCCCGAGCGCGGAGGCGTAAGTCCGGCGCTGAGGGCTTCTTAGCGCCCTCTCATGCGCAGGGGCCCGGGGCGTGCTTTCCTCGCGCACACGCTGCTCGCGGGTACGGACTTCGCGCAGCCGCTCATCGCCGGCCTCGCGTGGGCGACGGTGCTGGTGCTCTGCGCCGCGGGTGCAGTGCGCTTCACGCGCGCCGCGGCGCGGGAGGCGCGTTCGCGCGGCTCCGCCGCCGCGTCGTAGGCGCGAGCGCATTTGGCCGGTTTTCAGCCGGCTCTTAGCTCCGCTCCCTAGAGTTTCACCATGCGCATCCTGCTTGCGGAAGACGATCGGGCGGTCCGCGACGCCGTCGACCGCGCGCTGCGGGGCGCGGGTTATCAGGTCGTGACGACGGGCGACGGACTGAGCGCGCTCGCGATGGCACGCTCCACAACCGTCGACGCCGTGGTGCTCGACCTCGGGCTTCCGACGATGGACGGTCTCGAGGTGTGCCGGCAGCTCCGCGCGGCAGGCGATCGCACGCCGATCCTGGCGCTGACCGCTCGCGCCGGTGTGTCGGACCGCGTGTCGGGGCTCGATGCCGGCGCCGACGACTACCTCACCAAGCCGTTCGCGCTCGACGAGCTGCTGGCACGGATGCGCGCGCTGCTTCGGCGAGCCGGGGCGGACGACAAGGCCGACGGCGTCCTCCGCGTTGCCGACCTCAGCCTGGACCCGCAGACGATGGAGTGTCACCGCGGCAGCCGGCTCATCGAGCTGACCCGGACGGAGTACCAACTCCTCGAGCTCTTCCTCCGCAATCCGCGGATCGTGCTCTCGCGCGATCGCATCTTCGAAAAGGTCTGGGGTTACGATTTCGGACCGGAGTCGAACTCGCTCGAGGTGTACGTCGGCTACCTGCGGCGCAAGCTCGAGGCGAACGGTGAGCCCCGCTTGCTCAACACCGTCCGCGGCGTCGGCTACGTGCTGAAGGCCCCATGAGCCTGCGCGCGCGCCTCACGCTCGTCGCGGCCGGGGCGGTCGCCGTCGCGGTCATCGTCGCCGCGGCCGGCATGTTCCTCGCCGTTCGCCAAGAGCTCCTGTCGCAGACGGACGGCGCGCTGTCCGCGCGGGCGGGGGACATCGCGGCGATGGGCGCCAGGTTCAGGGAGGGACCGCTCCGCGTCCCGCCGCGTGGGCCGGCCGACTACGCACCCGACATCGTGGTGCAGCTCGTGAACGGGCAGGGCCAGGTGATCGGGTTCCCTGACCAGGGCGCTCCGCTTCCCGTCCCGGCGGGCGCCGGACCCGTCGCGAGCGGCGCGCGCGGCTCGCACTTCGACGAGGCGGTCGTGCAGGGCACCCACCTGCGCCTGCTCATCGTGCCGCTGGCGAGCGGCGTCGCTCTCGAGCTTGCGCGCCCGCTCGACGAAGTGGACAGCGTGCTCAACCGTCTGACGCTCGTCCTCCTGGTCGTCGTGCTCGGCGGCGTGCTGCTCGCTGCCATGCTGGGACTGCTCATCACGCGCGCCGCACTCCGTCCGGTGCACGCACTCACGACCACCGTGGAGCAGGTGACGCGGACGCGCGACCTCACGCGCCGCGTCCCCAGCGGAGGCTCCGATGAGCTCGCGCGGCTCGGCGCCAGCTTCAACACGATGCTGGCGGCACTCGACGCGTCACTGCGATCGCAGCGCCAGCTCGTGGCCGACGCGTCGCACGAGCTGCGCACCCCGCTCACGAGCCTGCGGACGAATCTCGAGCTGCTGGCACGAGGACAACCGGCGGACCCGAACGAGCGGCGAGAGATGCTCGCCGACATCACCGGACAACTAGAACGACTGAGCGGTCTGGTCGCCGACCTCATCGACCTGGCTCGCGACGAAGAGACCCCCGTGACGCTCGCGCAGCTGCGTCTGGATGAGGTGGTCCGACGCGCCGTGGACACGGCCGCCGACTACTGGCCGAAGGTGCGTTTCCAGGTCGGGAGCGAACCGACGACGGTGCTGGGCGACGAGGCGCGCGTCGAGCGGGCGGTCATGAACCTGCTCGAGAACGCCGCAAAGTGGAGTCCACCGGGCGGCACCGTCGACGTGTCCGTCAACACGGGTGAGGTCGCGGTCCGCGATCATGGCCCGGGCGTCGCGCCCGCGGACGCGCCGCACGTGTTCGACCGGTTCTGGCGCGCGCCGGCCGCACGCAGCATGCCGGGCTCCGGGCTCGGCCTCGCCATCGTGCGCGAGGTCGCCGAGAGCCACGGCGGCGCCGTGACCCTGGAGCATCCGCAGGGGCCGGGCGCGCTGTTCCGGCTGCGCTTCGTGTCGACCGCCACTCCTGCCTCCGCGATCGCCTGACGCCTTCGTGATCCGCGCGATCGGGGTGGCGGGGAGGGGCGGGGTTTCTTAGCGACTTCTTAGGCCACTCTCACGCTTGTCCGACGGGCGGGTGTTCTTCTGGTGATGAAGACACGACACGAAAGGGGCATCACATGAAGAACGTCGACAAGGCCATCACGGCGGGCGGCATCGCGATCCTGTTCACGGGTGGCGTCGCCGCGGGCGCAATCCTGTCGAGTCCAGCGATCGCGAGCGCCGCACAGAGCCTGGCGGGGGGCGCTCGCCAGGCGGCGCAGATGCCCGGCGGTGGACCGGGGGGCGTGCGCGACAACGGCGGAGCGCTCGGCGGCACGCAGCTGCTCGCGGCTGCCGCCACGTACATCGGCATCAGTGAGGCCGACCTGCGCACGGAGCTCTCATCCGGCACGAGCCTCGCGGATGTGGCGACCGGTCACGGAAAGACGCGCGACGGACTCATCGCCGCCTTGACCGACGCGGCATCGAAGCAGATCCCGGCGCTCGTCGACCAGAAGGGCACGCCGGGCGGGCTGTTCGGACGTCCCGGCGGTCCGGGCGCACGCGTCGAGGGAGATCCGCTCGCGGCTGCGGCGACCTACCTCGGAGTGAGCGCGGATGACCTCAGGACGAAGATGACCGCCGGGCAGACTCTCGCGGCCAGCGCGAACGCGACGTCCGGGAAGAACCGTGACGGCCTCATCCAGGCGCTCGTCGCGGATGCGACCGCCAAGATCGACCAGGCGCAGGCCGCCGGGAGGATCACGACGGACCAGGCGACGCGCGAGAAGGCCGACCTCACGAGCGAGATGACGCGGCTCGTCGACTCCACCGACGCGGGACGACGCGGCCACCGCTAGACCCTCCACCCTCGCCCACTCCTCCACGAACCACGCCCGCCGAAAGGCTGGCGTGGTTCATTTCCGGGCCAGCCGTGCGGGCTACGTTACCTGCAGGTGTGGCGTCCTCCTGCCTCGAGCGCGCGTGTGGTGTCCCGTCCCCTAGCGGCTCGCTCGCCGCGCGGCCGCACGCGCCCGGCGTTCGGCATGTCGCTCGAGCAGGAGGCGCTGCTCCTCGGGCGGATGCACCGAGCGGAACGTCGCATAGATCAGCAGGTCATACGCGATCTTCAGCGCCCCTGCGACGAGGAACGGCGCGCCGAGTGACGCTGCGGCGAACGCCATGCCTGTGAAGGTCGGTGACATCGCGGATGCTGCCGTGCGGGCGACGTTCGTGATGCCCGCCGTGGCGGTGCGCTCGTCGGCATCGACCACCGCCATGGTGTAGGACTGGCGCGTCGGCACGTCCATCTGCGACACGCTCATCCGCGCGAGGAACAGTCCCACGGCGAGCCACGCGGCAGGCGCGAGCGGTACCAGCATGAGCAGCACGTTCGAAGGGATGTGGGTGAAGACCATGGTGTTGAGCAGGCCGATCCTCCCGGCGAGCCAACCTGCCGCCAGGAGGGACAGCCCCGAGAGCGCGCCGACCCAGAAGAAGATGACGGCCAGCTGCTCTGGTGGAAGCCCCCACCGCAGGAAGAACCAGTACGCCGCCAGCGACTGCACCACCAAGCCACCGGCGAACGCGTCGAGTCCGAACAGCGCGGAGAGCTTCGCGACCGTGCCCGCCGACCGATGGACCCCGACGAACCTTCGCCGGCCGTCGACACGGCCGAGCTCGATCCGCTCGGAGAGGGTGAGGAAGATGGCGAGGTTCGCGAGCCCGATGATCGCGTAGAGGATGAAGAGCGGGCGATACGCGTCGGCACCGCGCAGGCCGAGCGAGGCGAAGAAGCCGACGCTCGCCGCGAACAGCGACCCGAACGCGCCGGCGAAGTTGCCGAGCATGTTGTAGATCGAGAAGAGCCACGTGCGGCGCTCGTCGGACGCGGTCTGCGGCAGCACCGCCTGCTCGACGGTCTGGAACACGCCGACCTCCGAGCTCGTCGCGCTGATCGTGCCGGTGAAGCCGGCGAGCACGAGGACCAGGAAGCTGTCGGCGAGCGCGAAGACCAGGCCCCCGATCGCCATGAGCAGAGCCATCGTCGCGACGGTCCTGCGTCTCCCGTAGCGGTCGGCGACGAGAGACCAGAAGACGTTCATGAGCGCCGAACCCGCGACCGCCGCGGTGAGGACGACGCCTATCCGCGTGGGATCGAGCCCGAGCTGGTCGAGGTAGACACCGACCACGACCGCCAGGTAGCCGTACGCGAACGTGCGGAGGATCCGGGTGACGAGCAGCTTCTTGCCGTCGGCGCTCACCCAGGAGAGCGACAGGCGGCTATTCAAGTCATCGCGAGACTATCCGCGCGCCACCGACCAGCCTTGACGCGCGGTTGCGCCCCAGCGGCCCCGAGATTCGGCCTCGCGCAGTACAGACACGCCCTCTCAGCCAGATTGTCATGTGTCCGTTACGTCGTGGTCCACCTCCAGGGGCCGCAGGTGAGAGAACGAGCGAGCGCTGGCACGATAAACGCATACGCCCAAGCAGGCGAACGTATGCCGGACCGGGCAGCGTAGTCGCGAGGAGCACGAGTGAACTTCCGCAGGCAGCGCTCGACGCCCAAGCGTGATGAGCAGGTCGGGATCGACGGCGTCCCTGGCTGGACGATAGCGCCTGTACGGACCTCGTTGCTGGCCTCGGCCGGCGGGATGGCAAGGCGCTCGATGGGCTTCATCGGCGCCACACGCCTGCGCGCCCCCGACCCCGACCGGTGCTCGATCCGCGTCGTGTGGACCGTCGCGGTCCTTTCCCTGATCTTCGTGCTTGCCCTCGCGCAGGTGC
>JALYKU010000199.1 GCA_030774595.1 Chloroflexota bacterium
AAGCGTGGCTGCGCGCCGGCCGACGATCGCCGCAGGCTCGAGACGGGTGGACCCGTTGTCGCTCCCGAGGGCGCGGCGGAGCCGCGCCCCGGCCGCAACCGCCGGATCGAGCTCAGCGTCATGCCGGACGAGATCGAGGACCTCGCGATCCGCCGCGAGCAGCAGCTCGCCGCGCTGGGCTACGAGCC
This sequence comes from Chloroflexota bacterium, assembly GCA_030774595.1. Next base: position 189 of record JALYKU010000199.1, read on the forward strand.
CGAAGATCTCAAGCAGGCGACGTTCATGGAGGAGACCGGCAACGAGCTCATCGGCTCGCTCGGCTACGACGGGCCGCTCGCCGCGCTCGCGACGAAGCGCGCGAACCTCGCGGACTACCTCCAGGAGACCGTCGCCGTCGTCACGAATCCGGCGATCGATCGCGAGCGCGAGATCGAGCATTTCTCGACCCGCGTCGTCGTCGGCCCGCGTCCGTCGATCGACGGCGCGGGCAGGCCGCGGCCGTGGATCGAGCTGCGCGTGCCACTCCTCCTCGGCGGGCACGCTCCCGAGAGCGCGATCGCACCCGACGACCTCCGTCCGATCGCGCGTGCCGCCGGCACGTGGGTCGTCGACGACCTTGTCGCGGAGCTCGGCGCGCAGGGCCGCCGGGCGGCCGCCGTGCTCGAGGCCGACCGGGATTGGGAAGAGGATCCGCGCGACGCGCTGACCCGCCTCGCCAACATCGCGACCCGCGCCGTGCGCGCCGGCACGCGCGTCGTGCTCGTGCGCGACCGTGGGGTGCGTGCCGAGGGCCGAGCGTGGATCGATCCCCTCCTCGCCGTCGCCGCCGTGCATCGAGCGCTCATCGCCCAGCCGGCGCTCAACGGGTCGCTGCGTCGCGAGTGCGCACTGCTTCTTTCGGCGGGCAGCCTCCGCAACCTCCACGACGTCGTGGTCGCGCTCGGGCTCGGCGCGGACGCGGTCAACCCGTATCTGCTCTTCGAGCACGCGCTCGCGACCGGCGATCCGGACGCGCTGCCCAACCTCGTTGAAGCGCTACGGAAGGGTATCGAGAAGGTGTGTTCGACCCTCGGCATACACGAGGTTCGCGGCTACGGTCGGGCGTTCTCCGCGATCGGCCTCGCCCCGGACGTCGCGGCGTTCCTCGGCGTGCGCACGTTCGGGGCGAGTACCTCCGCGGGCACCGGCTGGGACGCCCTCGCGCGCGACGGCTTCGAGCGCGCGACGATGCTGCGCGAGCGCACGCCGGCTCGGCTCGAGCCCGCATTCCGGATCTACCCGCGCCTCTGGAAGGCCGCGCTCGGCGTCGCCACGGGCGAGACCGCGTACGCCGTGTATGCCGAGAAGCTCGCGGCCATCGAGGCGGAACACCCGGTCTCCCTGCGGCATACCCTCGACGTGCGTCCCGCAGGTCCGCCCGCCGACGAAGCCTCGACCACCGCGGGCGAGCACAGCGCGCCGTTCTACATCTCGTCGATGTCCTTCGGCTCGCAGGGTGAGACCGCGTACCGCGCGTACGCCGAGGCGGCGAAGCGCCTCGACATCCTCTGCATCAACGGCGAGGGCGGGGAGCTGCCGGACCTGCTCGGCAAATACCCGAAGTGGCGCGGTCAGCAGATCGCGTCCGGCAGGTTCGGGGTCTCTGCGCTCCTCGCGAATTCGTCGCGCTACCTCGAGATCAAGATCGGCCAGGGCGCGAAGCCCGGCGAGGGCGGCCACCTGCCGGGACGCAAGGTCTCCGTGAAGGTCGCGCTCGCGCGCAACGCGAGACCCGGGGTCGACCTCATCTCGCCGTCGAACAACCACGACATCTACTCGATCGAGGATCTCGCCCAGGTCGTGCGCGAGCTGAAGACGGTCAATCCCGACGCGAAGGTGTCCGTGAAGGTACCGGCGGTCCCTGACATCGGGATCATCGCGACCGGCATCGCGAAGTCCGGCGCGGACATCGTGACCGTGTCCGGCTACGACGGCGGCACCGGCGCCGCGCGGCAGCACGCGTTGCGGCGCGCCGGCCTGCCCGCTGAGATCGGCGTGGTCGAAGCGCACCGCGCGCTCGTGCGCAGCGGCCTGCGCGATCGCGTTGAGCTCTGGTGCGACGGCGGTATGAAGAGCGCGCTCGACGTCGTGAAGATGCTCTGCCTCGGCGCTGACCGCGTGGGCTTCGGGACGCTCGCGATGGTCGCCATCGGCTGCACGATCTGCCGCGGCTGCCAGCTGGACACCTGCCACGTCGGCATCGCGACGCAGATCGAGACTGCCGCTGAGGCCTCGGACCGTGGGCTGAAGCGATTCGAGCCGCAGGAGTTCGACCGAGCGGTCGCGCAGCTCGAACGGTTCTTCGGCGCGATGCGCGCCGAGCTCGGGCGGATCGTCGCGTCGCTCGGTCTTTCGAGCGTGCGCGACCTCGTCGGCCGCACCGATCTGCTCCAGCAGGTGCGCGCGCACGATCGGCTCGACCTCACGGCGCTCCTTGAGCCCGCCGGCGAGATAGCGGGCATCGGTGCACTGGTGGCCGCGGGCTCGATCGAGGCCGTCGCGGACGAGCCGCTCTCGAGCATGCATCGCTTCTTCGGCACCGCGGGCTCGGGCTACCTCGCGCGCGCCCGCATCGGGGGCGCCGCGCCCGTCCCGCAGCGCACGCCGATCCGCACCGGCTCGGTCGCGGGGAACGGGTTCGGGGCCTACCTCGCCGACGGCGTGCATCTCGAGCTCGGCGGCGGTGCGCAGGACGGCGCGGCGAAGACCGCGCTCGGCGGCACGGTCACGATCCTCAAGGCCCCCAACGCCGCGGGCACGTTCGTCGATGGCGGCGTGGGGAAGTGCTTCGCGTACGGCGCCCAGCGCGGGCGCTTCTTCGTGCAGGGCGTTGCCGACGCGAGGGCCTGCATCCGCTTCTCCGGGGCCGAGGTCGTTCTCGGCGGCGACCTCGGCGGTTTCGCGTTCGAGTACATGACCGCGGGCACCGCCGTGGTGCTCGGCGATCCCGGACAGTGGATCTGCTCGGGGATGTCCGGGGGCATCGTGTTCGTCCGCGTCGATCTCGCGCGCGGCATCGATGCCGATGGCATCCGGTCGCGCCTCGCGAAGGGCGCGAAGGTCCATATCGGCGCGCCACGGGAGGCGGAGCTGCCGATCCTGCGCGACCTGCTCGCCGGCTATCGCCGCGCACTCCTTGGCTCGGGCCAGGACGACGACGCGCGCGCGGTGCGGGCGCTCGCGGACGACGCGACCGCGGCGTTCCTCGCCATCCGTCCCGGCGGCGAGGTCGTCGACCAGACGGTTTCGACGGAGTAGCGGCCAGCCCGCGCGGCGCGCACCCATTCGCGACCTTCCCCGCGCCGCCGCAGCACTGTCACGGGCATGGGTGCCGCATAGCGTCCGCGCATGGACATCAACACCGGTGATACGGCCTGGCTGCTGATCTCCGCGGCGCTCGTGATGCTCATGACCCCGGCGCTCGGCTTCTTCTACGGCGGGCTCGTCGGGAAGAAGAACGTCCTCTCCACCCTCACGCACTCGTTCTTCATCCTCTGTCTCATCTCGGTGCAGTGGGTGCTCTGGGGCTACTCGCTGTCCTTCTCACCCGACACGGGCGCTGGGCTTATCGGCGGGCTCGGCTGGGTCGCGCTGAAGGGCGTCGGCTTCGCCCCGAACCCCGACTACGCCGCAACGGTCCCGCACCAGGCGTTCATGGCGTTCCAGATGATGTTCGCGGTGATCACGCCCGCGCTCATCACCGGCGCGTTCGCCGAGCGCGTCAGCTTCAAGGCATACGTGATCTTCGCCCTCCTGTGGTCGACCCTCGTGTACGACCCGATCGCGCACTGGGTCTGGGGCACCGGCGGCTGGCTCCACGCCCTCGGCGCGCTCGACTTCGCCGGTGGCACCGTGGTGCACATCTCGAGCGGCGTGTCGGCCCTCGTCGCGGCCATCCTCATCGGCCGTCGCCTCAAGACGAGCGAGCCGCACGACGCGACCATGACCGTCCTCGGCGCATCGCTGCTCTGGTTCGGCTGGTTCGGCTTCAACGCCGGCAGCGCGCTCACCTCCGGCGGGCTCGCGACGAGCGCGTTCGTCGTGACGAACACCGCGGCGGCCATGGCCGGCCTCACCTGGCTCACCGTCTCGTGGATCCACCGGGGTCGCCCGAGCGTCCTCGGGATGGCCGCGGGCGCGGTCGCCGGCCTCGTCGCGATCACGCCGGCGTCCGGCTTCGTGGACGTGTCGGGCTCGATCATCATCGGCCTCGGCGCCGGCGGCCTGTGCTACCTCGCGATGCAGCTCCGCCCACGTCTCAAGGTGGACGACGCGCTCGACGTCTGGGCCGTACACGGCATCGGGGGCACGTGGGGCGCGATCGCGACCGGGCTCTTCGCCACCGTGGCGATCAACACGTCCGGCGCGAACGGCCTGTTCTTCGGGAACCCGCAGCAGCTGCTGACCCAGGCCATCGCGGTCGGCGCGACGTGGCTCTACGCGGCGGTCGCGACCTTCGTGATTGTGAAGGCCATCGACCTGACCATCGGGATGCGTGTTCACGAGCGCGAGGAGTCGCTCGGGCTCGATGCCTCGCAGCACGGCGAGATTGCGTACCAGCTGGACTGAAGGAGGAAGTCATGGACCTCATCGCCCTTGCCTCGTTCGGGATCCTCGTAGCGGCCTGGGTCATCCTGCCGCTCCGCACGCCTTCGGTCGAACTGCCGGCCGTGGAGCTAGAAGAAGCCGCCTAGTACGGTCTGAACACGGTTTCGGCACTGTTTGAGAACCGACTTCGGGCCTGTTCTCGCTCATATTTACTGCTAAACGCATCACGGTTCTGGGAGGTCCTGATGGCCATTCACGCGGCACAACCCGGCACCCATGGCGTGCCGCGACCGCTCCCGGAGCCGGCGCGCGTGCGTCGCGGGTCGGAGCCACAGGTCGACCGGCTGACCCGGGCGCTCGAAGAGTGGCTCGCTGAGATCAAGCTGCGCTACACGATCGGTGGCGAGTAGCTCCTAGCCCAACACCGCTGCGAAGGCCTCCGCGAGGACCCCGGGCACCTGCACCCCGGGGTCTTTGCGCGCGTCGTAGCCGCAGATCTCGATCCCGCGCACGTCCGCGACCTGCGCGACCGACGCAAGCAGCTCGCTCAGGGCCTTGAGCGTCGGTCCGCCGGCCACCGGCAGCGCCACTGCCGGGAGCTCCCGCGGGTCGACGATGTCGAGGTCCACGTGGATCCAGACCGGCTTGCGGCGCGCCGCCGACAAGAGGAACGGCGCATCGACCAGGTCGCGATCGAACGGGACGCGATGCACCTTCGACCGCGTCAGGTTGCCGACCTCGCCGGGATCGAGCTCGCGTGCGCCGATCAGGTAGGCATGGTCCTCGGCGAGCTTCTTCACGCCCGGCCAGAGGAGCGGCGCGACCTGCTTCCCGCACACATGGGCCAGGCACATGCCGCCGACGAAATGGGACGGGGTCGTCGCGACGGTGTTGAAGTCGCCGTGCGCGTCGAAGTAGAGGAGCAGCAGCTCGGGCTCCACGACGAGCGCGCCGGAGATGGAGCCCGCGACGAGCGTGCACTCGCCGCCGAGGATCGCGACGCGCCCGCCGGCCTTCAGCGACGTGCAGACCGCGTCGGCCAATAGGACGCACGATTCGCGGGCGGCCGTGAGCCAGCGGTCACGCGGGTTGAATGGGACGCGGACCCGCTTCTCCGGCTTGAACCGGTCGGCGAACGCGGGTCCCAGGGCGGCCGGCGCTTCGGCCACTCCCATGAAACGCTGCTCGGTCACGATGCCCGACTCGAGCAGATGGACCGGGCGATGGGCCATCAGGTGGCCCGAAGTCTACCCGCGGCCCCCGCCGCGGCCGGGCTAGATGCGGCCCGTGAGCAGTCCGCTCTGGTTGATCGCCAAGCAGATGATCGCGATGGCTGCGAGCGGCCACTTGGACCAGCGACCCGCGACGAGCATCAGGATCCCGCAGATGAGCGCGACCAGGGCGAGGATCACGGCAAGGCTCATGTCTTCCTCCGTGCGCTAACGTGCCGAGCAGCAGTGCAAGCGGTGGGCCGCATCAGTCCGCGAGCGCCACGAGGGCGCGATCGATGGCCGCGAGGCCGCCGCGCAGGGTGTGGGTCGGCATGCCGAACCCGATCCGCAGGTGTCGCTCGGCGTTGAAGTGGGCGCCCGGCACGACCATCGTGCTCCAGTCCTTGATGAGCCGGTCGACGAGCTCCGTCGACTCGATCGGGAAGCTGTAGCCGAAGAAGCAGATCGCGCCCGCCGCCGGCGCGACCCAATGGAGGTCCTGCGCGTGCGCGGCGGCCCAGGACTCCAAGATCGGCCAGCGTTCGTTGAGCAGGTAGCGCGCGCGCTTCAGTAGCTGCTCCCGGCGCGCGAGCGCGACCTCCGCGAGCAGCTCGGACAGGGTCGCGGGCGCGATCGTCGTGTAGTCCTTCATCGCCCACGCCGCCGCGATGCGCTCCGGAGGCGCCACCATCCAGCCGACGCGCAGGCCCGGAAGGCCGTAGGCCTTCGATAGGCCACCGGTGACGACGATGCGGTCGTGATGGCCGTAGAACGTGGCCGTCTCCTGCGCCGAGCGCTCGGCCCCGCGATACACCTCGTCGGCGAGGATCCAGCCGCCCTGTCCTTCGACGAGCGTCGCCACGTCCAGCACCTCGGACGCGCTGAGGATCTGCCCCGTCGGGTTGTTCGGGTTGCAGACGCACACGACCTTCGTGCGGTTCGTGACGGCGGCACGCAGCGCGTCGATATCGAGGCGCCAGCCCCACTCCTCGCGCAGCCAGACCTCCTTCACCTTCGCGCCGAGGCCGCGCGCGATGCCGTGCAGCTGCATGTAGTTCGGCATGACGATCACGACCTCGTCGCCGGGCTCGACGAGCGTCGCGAGGGCGAGGAAGTTCGCCTCGCTCGTGCCGGTCGTGATGAGGACGTTGTCGCGCGTCGAACTGGGGTGAAATGCCGCGACCTGCCCGCGGGTCGCGTCGCGGCCCATCCCGTTCGCATAGCCGAGACGCTCTTTCGCGAGCGCACCAAGGTCGCGTGCCGCGTCCGCGAGGGTGAGCGCCTCGAGCCCGGACTCGGACAGGTCGTACTTCACCCGGTGCTCCCAGGTCGACTGCATCCGCTCCATCGAGAACTCGGGGAAGTGCATCGCGAGGAACGGTAACGGCACGTAGACTGGTTGCAGTAGAAGACGCGAGCACAAGGACCCAGGCCATTTCGGCCTGCGGCCCTATTTCGGCGTTTAGGAGGAACGTGCGCAGATTCTTCGGCGGCGGGGGCGGCCCGCGGGTCGACAAGCTCGTGGTCGGGCTCGGAAATCCGGGCGACGGGTACGCGAACACGCGCCACAACGTCGGTTTCGCCGTCGCGAACCGGCTCGGCAAGCGTGCCCGCGCGGAGTTCGGTATCAAGGCCGCCGACTCGCGCATCGCCGAGGGCAGCGTCGGTGGAATCAAGATCGCGATCGCCCGCCCGCAGACGTTCATGAACGACAGCGGCCGCGCCGTGAAGAAGCTCCTCGACCGCTACCGCCTCGACCCGGCCGACATGCTCGTGGTCTTCGACGAGGCGGATCTGCCGCTCGGCACGCTGCGCGTCCGACAGTCCGGCGGACCGGGCACGCACAACGGGATGCGCTCGATCGTCAACGCCGTCGGCGAGGGCTTCCCCCGCATCCGGGTGGGCGTCGCCCCAGCCGAGCTACGAGAAGTCCCTGACCTGGCCGAGTACGTTCTGTCCCCCTTCGAGGAGTTTGAAAAGGCTCTTGCCGAGAAGGCCATGGATCGCGCCGCCGAGGCCGCGGAGGTCGCGCTCCGGGACCTGCAGCGGGCAATGAATCAGTTCAATGGCTGACGCCGTCCGCGCCGCCGCGCCGGCCGCTCGGCTCGCCGGCCTCCTCGCACGCGCCGAGGAGAGCCTGGCGTTCCACGCGCTCGCCGATCGCGTCGCCTCGGGCGGCACGGTCGCGGTC
>JALYKU010000200.1 GCA_030774595.1 Chloroflexota bacterium
GCGCGAAACCGTAGCGCGGCGACCGGAGGAGCGAGGTCCACCGGCGGCGCGCGGCACGCGCGACGATCCGCTCGCGCACTGCGGGCCAGACATCGGCGAAGCGCGGCTCCTCGCCGCCCGCGGTTTCACGGAGCGTGGCGCCGAGCTCGTCGTCCGAGAGCCGGTGCAGCTCAGACGCCATCGAAGCCCTCGCGCAAGCGAGCGAGTGCGCGCGAGAGGCGCGACTTGACGGTGCCGCGCGCGACCCCCAGCGCCTCCGCCATCTCCGCCTCGGAGAGGTCGAAGAAGTAGCGGTACGCGATCACCAGTCGATCCTCCTCGCGCAGGCGTCCCATCGCGGCCGCCAGCACGGCTCTGCTTTCACCCGCCAGGGCCGCGGCCTCGGGAGACAGGGCCGTGTTCCCCGAGGCGCGGTCCCGGACGGTCTCGAGACCCACGGTCGGCCGGCGAGCGGACTTGACCCGGCGATTGCGGGCCTCGTTGGCGACGATCCGGAGGATCCACGGGCGGAACGGCGCACCGTCGCGGAAGCGGTCGAGCGCGAAGTATGCCTTCGTGAAGGCCTCCTGTGTCGCATCCTCCGCTTCTGCCGCGCTGCGTGTCACCACGTACGCGGTGCGCAACGCGATCTGCTGGTAGCGCCGGACCAGGTCCCCGTACGCATCGGCGTCACCATTCTTCGCACGATCCACGAGCTCGTTCTCCTCCGTTGGTCGGCCCTCCACGGAGTCGGGTCTTCCGCTTGGCTCTACAAGCGGCCGCGCCTTCCGGTTCCCGGCGGCGAGCCAGACGACGATCAGGAGAAGCGCGCGATGGCGAACGGCGAGCCGCACGACGACGTGGAGGAGCCCGCGATCGGGTGCGGCGAGCGGCATCTCGCGTTCGATGCGGGCAGACTACGCGATGTGATCTCCGTCGCCCTCGAGAACGTCACGAAGCGATTCGAGCGCGGCACCGAGCGCGTTCTCGCGCTCGATCGCGTGTCGCTCGAGGTGCCGGCGGGACAGTTCTGCGCCGTCATGGGGCCCTCCGGATCGGGCAAGTCGACGCTGCTGCACCTCGCCGCGGGCATCGATCGTCCGTCCGGTGGCCGGGTGCTCGTCGGCGGGACCGACCTCGCCGAGCTCTCCGATGACCGGCGCACGCTCCTGCGGCGGCGGCGGATCGGCCTGGTCTTCCAGTTCTTCAATCTTCTGGTGACCCTCTCCGCCCTGGAGAACGTGGCACTCCCGCTGCAGCTCGACGGCGTCGGCCGCCGGGAGGCCGAGCGCAGGGCGCGCGCGCTGCTCATCGACCTGGGTCTCCGCGAGAGGCTGCAGCATCATCCGCATCAGCTGTCCGGCGGCCAGATGCAGCGCGTCGCGATCGCGCGCGCTCTCGTCAGCGAGCCATCGCTGCTCCTCGCCGACGAGCCGACCGGCAATCTCGACTCCCAGGCGGGCGACGAGGTCCTCCACCTGCTCCGCGCGACAGCGGACCGCCGCCGCCACACGGTGCTGCTCGTGACGCACGACGCGCACGCGGCCTCGATCGGCGATCGCGTCGTGCGCCTCCAGGATGGTCGCATGGTCTCGGATTCGTGCGGTGCTGGCGCTTCTGCGGCTGGTTAGCCTCCGCCATTTCACGCGGTCCCCCGGCCGCACGCTCCTGACGCTCGCGGGTGTCGCTCTCGGCGTCGCGGCGCTCGTCGCGATCGACGTCACCAACGGATCCTCGACGGCGACGATCGACGAGCTCGTCGGCGCCTACGCGGGCAAGGCGCAGCTCACCGTGAGCGCCGCGTCCGGGACGCTCGAGCCGAACGCTCTGCAGGCGACCGCGGCGACGCCCGGAGTCTCCGCCGCGGCCGGATCGGTCCAGGGCGTGCTGCTCGTCGGGCCCGACCTGCGTGTCGCGCTGCCGGCGATCGGCGGGACGGGCGACGAGGACGCGGTCCGGGAGTATGTCCTCGCGCGCGGCGCGCGGCCGAGCGGACCGGAGGTGCTCCTCGGCGATGAGGCGGCCCGCCGCCTCGGCGTCGACGTCGGTGACGCCGTGCGCGCGCTCACGCCGCTCGGCGTGCGCTCGCTGCGCGTTTCGGGCGTGCTCGCGGACCGCGACATCGGCCGCGCGAACGGGGCCTTCGTCGCGGTGCTCCCCTACGACACCGCGGACGTCCTGTACCAGCGCTCAGGACGTCTCGACGCGATCGACGTCGTGGTCGCCCCGGGCGCTCGGCCGGACGACGTCGCGGCGCGCCTGCGGTCGGCGCTACCCGCGGCCGAGGTCCGCACGCCGGAGGCGCGCGGCGGTCAGACCAAGAAGCTCGTCGCGAGCCTCCAGAGCCTCCTTCAGGTCATCAGCGCGCTGAGCTTGTTCATCGGCACGTTCCTCGTCTTCAACACCATGTCCATCGCGGTCGCCCAGCGAAAGCGCGAGTTCGGCATCCTGCGCGCCCTCGGCATCAGGCGGCGCGAGATCGTCGCGCTCGTCACGCTCGAGGCCGCATTCATCGGCGTCGTCGCGAGCGCGGCCGGGCTCGCGATCGGCGTCATCATGGCGCGCGCGTTCCTGGGCGCGGTGAACGCGCAGATCCGCGCGAACTTCGTCGCGGGTCTGGCGGACCAGCTGGTCGTGCCCTGGCCGCGGCTCGCGGGGCTGTTGCTCGTCGGGGTCGCGGCGGCGCTCGTCGGCGCGCTCGGGCCCGCGATCGCGGCGGCGAGCGC
>JALYKU010000201.1 GCA_030774595.1 Chloroflexota bacterium
ACATCTCTCCAGGCGGGACGCGCGAGCTGAACGGGTCGGAGTCCGCCATCCAGTCGGTCGCGCGGGCCGCCCACATCCTCGGCTTCTTCACGGTCGGCCGTCCGCGCCGCTCGCTCTCCGAGATCACCGCGCGGCTCGGGGTCAGCCGCGCGACGGCCCATCGCTACACGGTGGCGTTGCGCCAGGCGAATCTCCTGCGCTTCGACCCGGCGACCAGCGAATACACCCTCGGACCCCAGGTGCTTACGCTCGCGGGCGCCGCCGGCGCCGGGCTACCGGTTGTCGCCATCGCCGGGCCGCACATGGAAGCGCTCGTCCACAAGGTGAACGAGACCGTCGTGCTCAGCGTCTGGGACGGTGAGGCGCCGGTGGTGGTTCGAGCGGACGACAACCCGGACCGGCTCGTGCGGATCAGCATCCACACGGGCTCGCGGCTCACGCTCTTCCGTTCGAGCCAGGGCCGGATCTTCTGCGCCTTCCTGCCCGAGGGCGAGGTGAGCGGCCTCCGTCGCGCGCTCCGCCGCGATCCAGCTCTCGCTGCCGAGCTGCAGCGGATCCGCCGTACGCGGGTCGCCGTCGCCTCGGACGTCGAGCCGGGCATCCGCGCGATCGCGTCGCCCGTGTTCCAGGGCGATCGCGTGATGGCCACCGTCGCCATCGTCGGAACATCCGCGTCGGTCCCCGAATCACGCAGTTCGCCGATGGCAAAAGCGCTCCTCGCGACGGCGGCTCAGCTCTCGCGCGAGTTCGGCACGGTGCACGAGCTGGATCGCGCGGAACTTTCCGGACGGCGGCCCGCGTGAAGCGGGCGGTCGAAAAGCAGCGCGATTATGAGGGCCTCTTCGACCGCTGGGAGCAGCTCTACAAGCGCGCGCATCACGGGAAGATCCATATCCGCGGCAGCGAGGTGCCCGTCGTCGACAGCCGTCAGGGCACGAGCCAGTTCTACGTCATGCCGCAGTTCGAGGAGCTTTCGCTCACGCAGTGGGTCATCTTCGTGCGCGACCACACCGGCGTAGCGAGCGGCCGGCACCAGCATCAGGGCGGCATCACGATCTTCGGTGTCGAAGGCGATGGCTACAGCGTCGTGAACGGCCACCGCTTCGATTGGAGCGCGGAGGACGCGGTGCTCCTGCCGATCGTCCCCGGCGGTCTCGACCATCAGCACTTTCGCGCCCGCGACGATCGCCCGTCGAAGTTCATGGGGATCATCTACGAGCCGCTCGTCGTCGCGCTCGGCGCGGAGATGGTGCAGCTCGAGCCCCAGACCCGCTCGTCCGAGTGGGCTCCCGCGAAGACCGGGCGGCCCTACGGGAACGGCCTCGCGGCCGCTCCGGCGGCGCCGACGCTTGCGGGCCTGCTGGAGCTGCGCGAGCGACAGCGGGAGGCGCTGCACCCGCCCGCTTTGATCCGCCGCGCGGGCCTGGCGACCGATCGAACGGGGTTCGGAGAGCTCCGGTGGTACGTGCACCCCGCAGCGCCCGGGTTCGCCGGCACGGCGCCGATGCTGATCTTCACGCAGCGCCTCGACCCGGGACAGAGCACCGACCTGCTCGCGACCCCGGGGAACGGCCTCATGTACGTCCTCGCCGGAGAGCCCACCGTCGACGTCGACGACGAGTCGTTCGCCTGCGTGCGCGGCGACATCGTGTGTCTCCCGCCGCGTCGCAACGGCATTACCGTCGGTGTACGCGCGGGCCGCGAGGAGACCCGCATCGTGATCGCGCTGGCGAATCTCTCTGGCCTCGTCGGCGTCGCCATGGGGGCGGAACTGGCGCTGCGGCCGCGCGCCTGAACAGGCCGTCCTACACGATGCGAGAGCCCGTATCGTATGACGAGACAGCGGCTCAGGGAGGGCGGCGAGGATGACGCAGACCACCGCGGCACCGCAGGCGAACCTCTCGGGCCGCCGCAGTCCCTACATCTTCGAGGACTGGGCCGCCCGCATCTTCCGGGTGAACCGCGAGGTCTTCCGCTCCGACGAGATCTTCGGGCGCGAGCGGCGACTCTGGGATCGCCTGTGGCTGTATCTGGGACACGAGAGCGAGGTCCCGAAGCCCGGTGATTTCAAGATCCGGACGCTCGCCGGCCGGCCGCTCATCTTCGCCCGCGATTCGAAAGGACAGGTCCGCGCGTACCT
>JALYKU010000202.1 GCA_030774595.1 Chloroflexota bacterium
CCTTCGTGCTCGTGTCGGCCATCGGCTTGAGGATGCCGGCCTCCACCTGGAGGTTCCACGCGTAATCGACGTCGCCGGTCTGGAAGACCGCGCGGGCCGCCGAGGGAGCGTCGCCGCCACCCTTGAACGTGACGCTCTTGAAGTACGGCTTGGCCGGGTCGCGGAAGTTGTCGTTCATCTTGTAGGTGACGACGTCACCTGACTTGAAGGTGTCGACCATGTACGGCCCGGTGCCGATCGGCTTGAGGTTGCCGGGCGCGTCCTTGAGCTTCTCGCCCTGGAACGCTTCGAACTGCTTCTTCTGAAGGATGTAGCAGCACGTGCCGACGCCCCACTGGTAGATGTTCGGGTTCGGAGCGGCGTAGGTCACGACGACCGTGTTGGCATCCTTCGCGACGACGGACTTCACGCCTTCGGCCGCGTCCGATGTAGACACCGCCGTCTTCGGGTCCGCCATGAGCGAGAACGTGAACGCGACGTCATCGGCGGTGAATGCCGAGCCGTCCGACCACTTCACGCCCTGCTTCAGCTTCCAGGTAACGGTCGTGAGGTCAGCGGACACTCCGCCGTTCGCGACCGTCGGGATCTCCGCCGCGAGAGCGTTCGCCAGCGGCTTCGCGTCTGGGCCCCAGGAAGCGAGCGGCTTGGTCACGAGACGCGAGGCGTCGCTGTCCTTGGTGCCGGTCGCAAGGTGCGCATTGAGGATCGTTGGCGCCTGCCAGTAAAGGATCTTTAGGTCATCGCCCGCGCCGCGCTTTGCAGCGGCGGTCGTCGCTGATACTGCCGGCGTTGCCGATGTCCCTGCCGGTGGCGTCGTTCCGCACGCTGCCAGTGTCATTGCCGCGACGGCCACTACAGCCGACGCGCGTCGCCATTGGATCGTCATTCCTTGTTCGTACCTCCCACGCGTTTCACAATCCCGCATCGCGGAAGCCCGCGATGGTTCGCAGGCTACCCTCGTACCTCTTCTAGAGCAAGGCGGTTCGGTCGGGTTTGACTAGGAGCGGAGCGTGGCTCCGAGCTGGTGGAGGAGGCGTCCCTCGATCCGTTTGACGGCGCGGTCGACGTCCGCCTCGGCCAGCGTGCCTTCGGACGACCGCAGGACCAGCCGCACGGCGAACGACTTCCTCCCCGCTGCGACCTGTGAACCCCGGTACACATCCAGAAGCGTGATCGACTCGATCAGGCCTTTGCCGGAGGTCCGGATGGCCTCTTCGGCCGCCGCATAGGGCGTCGCCTCGTCGAGGACGAGGGCAAGATCGCGGATCGCCGCGGGATAACGGGACGGGGGCGTGACGCTCGGCGGGGCTACACGCTCGAGCAGCGCGGCGACGTCGATCTCCGCGACGAAGGTCTGCGCTGGAAGCTCCCAGAGGTCGGCGACGCGAGGATCCAGCTGCCCCCAGGTGAGCACCGCCCGGTCCGGGGAGCCGCGCCGTTCGGAGCGACCGGGATGAAGACCCGGCGCGCCGGGCTCCGCGGCGCCGGCGTCACCGACCCGCAACTTGCCGAGCGCACCGTTGATGACGGACTTCAGGTCCCAGAGGTCGGTGTCGCGCGCGGGCCCGAGCCAGCTGTCCGGGTGCGCCTGGCCGGCGAGCACGACGGCCGCCATCAGACGCTCGTCGGGCAGATCGTGTTCGCGCGGCAGATACACAGGCGCGATCTCGAAGATGCCAAGGCCCTCGCGGTGTCGAAGGTTGCGGCGCGCGGTGTCGAGGACGCTCGCGCGCAGCGTCGGACGCGCGGCGGACTGCGTCGACGTCGTTGGGTTTTGTATGCGTAGAGGCTTGGGTGCGATGCAGCTCCCGTCGGGGGTAAGACGCTGGAGCCACTGCGGATCGATGAGCGAATACGACACCGTCTCCTGCAGGCCCATGCCGACGAGCGCATCCCGGAGGCGCTCTCGGAACTCTTCCAGCGGGTGCGCTTCGACGAGCGGCAGAGGGCCGTCAGGCAGATGGATCGGCAGCCGGTCGTACCCGACGATGCGCGCGACCTCCTCGACGAGGTCCTCCGGTATCGCGATGTCCGTGCGGATCACCGGCGGGCGGGCGACGAGCGCATCGCCTGCCTGCGTCACCGCAAATCCAAGACGCTGCAGCGCGCCGACTGCCTCCTCGCGCGTGACTTCCATGCCGAGGTGGCGCGCGAACTTCGCGAACGGGATCCGCACCTCGGCCTGCGCGCGCGGATGCGGATATCGATCGACCGTGCCTGTCTGCTTGGCCCCGGCATGCTCTCGCAGGAGCGCGATGGCCCGCGCGAGCGCGAGCGGCACCAGCTCGGGGCTCAGCTGCCACGAGAAACGCCGGGCCGCCGCACTACCGGATGACCCGCGAAGGCCGAGCTTCGTCGCCGTCGGGCCGATGTTGCGCGGGTCGAACGAAGCGCATTCGAGCGCGATGGTCGTCGTGTCCGCGCGGATCTCCGAGTCTT
The DNA here is from genome assembly GCA_030774595.1 of Chloroflexota bacterium. The sequence continues at coordinate 2,440 of JALYKU010000202.1, forward strand.
CCCCGCCCATGATCCCGGCGATCCCGAGGCCGCGCTCCGCGTCCGCGATGACGAGCGTGCCCTCGGGCAGTGCGCGATCGGATCCGTCGAGCGTCTTCAGGTGCTCGCCCGGCCGCGCCTGACGCGCCACGAGCACCCCGCCCTTCACTTCGCGGAGGTCGTAGGCGTGGAGCGGTTGCCCGAGCTCGAGCATCACGTAGTTGGTGATGTCGACGACGTTCGAGATCGGTCGCATGCCGGCGGCGATGAGGCGCCGCTGCATCCACTCGGGCGACGGCCCGATGCGGATGTTGTCGAGGCGCGCGGCCGCGAACCTGGGACACGCGACCGAGTCCTCGATACGGACGTCGAGGCCCTTCGGTGCGTCCTTCCCGAGCGCGTCACCAGCGGGCTCGCGCAGCTTCTGGCTCAGCAGCGCCGAGACCTCGCGGGCGATGCCGACGATTCCCAGGCAATCCGGCCGGTTCGGCTGCAGCTCCACCAGC
>JALYKU010000203.1 GCA_030774595.1 Chloroflexota bacterium
CCCGCGCACGGCGCTCTATTTTTTTAAGGATTGGGCGACCACCGTGTTCTACACCGATTTTCTGGTGCGGGCGGCGTACGAGCGCGATCTCGCGAGCCTCGTGGCGGCGCTCCTGCCCTGCATGTGGGGATACGCGGAGATCGCCGCGACGCTACGGGACCGCGGTCTTCCGAACGTCTCCCGCTATCGCGAGTGGATCGAAACGTACACGGGCGCGGAGTTCACCGCGCTCGCCGGCGAGATGCGGTCCGTGTACGACCGGGTCGGAGACGCTTCGCTCGCGGACCGCGAGCTGTTCCTGACAGGCACGCGCTATGAGCTCGCCTTCTGGGAACAGTCATGGCGCCTGGAATCCTGGCCAGCGTGATCTAAAGCGTCCTCGATGGCGTCAGCCCCCCGCGGAACGCGCCTATGTCAGCCGCGCGAGCCCGGGGGGTCCTCGGGGGGCGGAGCACCCCGGTAAGTGTCCACCGAAGCCCCTGCCGGGGGGTCCTCGGGGGGCCGCAGCCCCCCGGATACGCGTGGGGGGTCCTCGGGGGGCCGCAGTCCCCCGGATACGCGTGGGGGGCCGCCTTCTTCCGCTGTGATCCTGAAGATCATGTGTCGGCCCGTAACCGTGAGGGTCGCGAGCATGAAGGCGGCGAAGAGCGCGGCGCCCGCGTTCACCGCCAGCGGCAGGTCGAGGACGAACGCGCCGGCCGCGAGGACCAGCCCGAACCACACCGCGAACGCGACGATCGTTTCGCGGACCTGGAAGGTGACCGGCTGCCGCGCCGCCCGCCGCACAGAGCGCTGCTCGGGTGGCAGCGCCGCCTCCGCCGCGCGCCGCGACGCGCGGTCGCGTCTCATGACCCGAGTGAGATAGCCGACCATGAGCACGACGAGCACGAGCTCGACCCCGACGTGGTCCAGGTGGCCGGTCGCGAGCGAGAGTGGCACGAACAGGAAGGCGAGGACGAGCGCGATCGTCGCGACGGTGGTGAGAAGGATGGTGAGCGCGCGGGGTCCGCTCAACGATCCGCGAGCGCGCGGTCGAGGACCTCAACGACATGGAGCGCCGGGATGCGGCGCCCGCGTTCGCGCAGGCCGGCCTCCATCTGCAGCATGCAGCCGGGGTTCGCGCTCACGACGGCGTCGGGCCGCATTCCCGTCGCCGATGTGGAACATGTTGGCGGTGACGTACCCGTAGCGATCGGCGATCTCGTTCACCGCGCGCAGTACATCGGGCAACGTGGTGCGGGGCACGACCGCGTCGTGGAGATAGTTGTTCGGCTTCCGCGCCGCGCGGCACCAGCGGCCGCCCCGCGCGACACGCCGCGCGTACGACCGCGGCCACCTCCTCCGCGCTGCCCGGAACGGCGACCGCGGACGGAGGGTGCCTGTCTAATCCGGCGTCGTACTCGAAGACCAGCTGGTCCTCGGCCCGCCAGACGTTGTCAGCGTCGCATATCTCCTCGAGTTCCGCGGCGAGGCCGGGCGGAGCCGTCAGGTCAGGCGTGCGGCTCGATCCAGATCGAGCCGTCCTCGGTGAACTCCTTCTTCCAGATCGGAACGATCGTTTTCAGCTCGTCGATCGCGGCGCGCGCGGCCGCAAAGGCCGCGTCACGGTGCGGCGCTGCGGCTGCCACGATCACGGCCGTCTCGCCGATCGCCAGGTCCCCGGTGCGATGATGCATCACGACTCGCAACGGCGAGTGACCGCGCTCCAGCCGTGCCGCGATCTCACGCATCTTGGCCTCGGCCATGTCGGTATAGGCCTCGTACTCGAGGTGGGACACTGAGCGGCCGCCGCTTCGGTCGCGGACGGTCCCGAGGAACACGACGATGCCCCCGACGGCGGCGTCACGGACCTGCTCGAGCACCGCATCGACCGAGAGCGGGTCCGGCGTGACAAGGACCGCGGCCTCGAGGCCGGACCTCGTCGCGCCGCCCGACACCGGAGGGATCAGGGCCACCTCGTCGCCCGCGTTCAGGGTCTCATCGTCCGCGACGTATTCCCGGTTGCGCGCGATCACGAGCCGCGGACCGCGAGCGAGCAGGGGATGGGCCTGGACGATCGCCGCGACCGCGTCTCGCACGGTCGCCTGGGCGGGGAGCTCGAGATCCATGCTCCCGACACCCGCCGCTCCGCGATACGACCCGAAGAGCCGGACGAGCACGCGCACAGGCCGAGTGTACGTGGGAAAATCTCCACGGCATGGATGCCAGCGCGGGTTTACCCGCGGTCCTCATCTTCGTCGCCCTCATCCTCGCCAACGCGTTCTTCGTAGCGGCGGAGTACTCGTTCGTCCGCGTCCGCGGCACGCAGATCGATCAGCTGGTCGCCGCGGGGAGCATTCGGGCGAAGCTCGCGGCGCGCATCAGCGCGCGGCTCGACGAGTACATCTCCGCCTCACAGCTGGGCGTCACCCTGGCCTCCCTGGCGCTGGGCCTGGTCGGCGAGCCCGCCGTCGCGCGGCTGATCGATCCCCTGTTCGGCTGGGTCGTCCCGTATTCCGAGACCGCGTTCCACGTCGTGAGCTTCGCCGTGTCGTTTGGGCTCATCACGTACGTGACAATCGTCCTGAGCGAGCTCGCGCCAAAGTACCTCGCGATCCAGCGTTCGCTGAGCCTGGCGCTGTGGTGCGCGTATCCGCTCGACCTCTTCTTCAAGGTGATGTATCCGTTCATCTGGTTCGTGAACAACAGCGCGAACGCCGTCGTCCGTCTATTTGGCATCAAGCCCACGGCGGAGCTGGACGCACACAGCCAGGAAGAGCTCAAGATGCTGGTGGCGATCTCCGCGCGGAAGGGAGTGCTGCAGGAGTCCGAGCGCGTGATCGTCGGCAGGGCACTCGACTTCGCGGACCGCCTGGTCCGTCAGGTGATGGTGCCGCGTACGGAGATCCAGGCGGTACCGGACGACACCCCGCTGGACGGCCTCGTTCGCATCGCGCAGGAGCAGCCGTTCACGCGCTATCCGGTCTACAGGGACGACCTCGACCACATCGTCGGCGTCCTCCACCTGAAGGACATCGTCGGGATGAGCTCCGGCGAGCCGCGCCTGGCGCGGGACGTCATGCGCCGCGTTCCAGCGATCCCCGACACCATCCACCTCGACCAGGCGCTGGCAGAGTTCCGCCGTCAGCGGGCGCAGCTCGCGATCGTGATCGACGAGTTCGGCGGCACAGCGGGCTTGGTCACGCTGGAGGACGTCCTGGAGGAGCTGGTCGGCGACGTCCAGGACGAGTTCGACGGCCGCGGCCCGCCCTTCCGCGAGGAGTCGCCGGGCGTCTACGTCATCGACGGCCTGACATCGCTGGCCGACGTCCGCGACCGCCTCGGACTCGACCTTGGCGATGAGCCGTACGACACCGTCGGCGGCATGGTCTTCGGGCGTCTCGGGCGGGTGGCGGCCGTCGGCGACGCCGTGGACGTCGAGGGCTTCAGGTTCCAGGTCACCGCCGTGGACGGCCGAAGGGTCGCGCAGGTCAAAGCCGCCCGCGGCCCCCTGCGGCTGACCGCGTAGCATCGCCGAGGTGGTCGCGTTACACGCTGTAATGACCGAATTGGCGCAGGCGCTCGCCGGGGACGCCGCGCTGGCCCTCCTATCGACCGCGTTCCTCGTCGTCACCGCCGCCGCGATAGTCCACGATGCGCGCTCGCGTTACGAGGCGCTCCTCCCGCGCGCGGTCCCGCTCGACCGCGGCGAGCGAGGGGAGTAGTGGTCGCCTAGCGCCCGACCAGACTCCGGACGGCGATGACCGCGTCGCTGAGCCGTCCGGCCCAGAACGCCTGGGCGCGCGGATCGAGAAGGACCAGGAGACCGGCGGTCGCCGCCACCACCGTCCCGACCATAAGACCGAACGCGATGACGCTCGCCCGGACGCTCAGGCCGCGCGAGCGGTCCGGGCTAGCGGGAGCGGAGGCGGGCAACGACGTTATCGAGGCGAGCGCGTGAGATCGTGAGGAACTTCGCCAGGTTCTGCCGGTCGGCCTCGGGGATCCCCTGCGCCTCGTTCCCTACCGCGCGCGCCAGGTCGCTCAGCGCCTCGTTCAGCTGGCGGGTGGCGACGATGAGCGCGTCGTCCTTGAGCTTTGGGACCTCCGGCGCCGGCTTCGGCTCGACCTGTCCCGGGTTGAGCACGCGCTCGACCCGGAAGCGCAGCTTGCTGAGCGCGAGGTCGCCCGAGAGCACCCGCTTGGCCAGGAAGCGGCGGCGGCGCTTGTCCTCGATCTTCATCAGCTCGTACGCCGCGGTCAGAGTGTCGTAGCGCTGAGCGACCATCTCGCGGACATCGTCGGGAGCGCTCGCCAAGCGGAGCCGGTTCTCGACATAGCCCTTGTCCTTGCCGAGCTTCGTCGCGAGATTGCGGATGGAGTAGCCCAGCTCGCTCGTCATCTTCTGGTAGATGACCGCCTCGTCCAGAGGAGATAGGTCCTCGCGCTGGAGGTTCTCGATGAGCGCGATCTCGAGCGCCGTCGCATCGTCGAACCGCTCGACGATCGCAGGGATCGTCTCCTTGGCGGCGATCTTGGATGCCCGCCACCGGCGCTCGCCCGCGATGATCTCGTAGGCATCGCCCGCCGGCCGCACGAGGATCGGCTGCAGCACGCCATGCTCGCGGATCGATGCGGCCAGCTCCTTGAGCGTTTCCTCGTGCCAGGTCATGCGCGGCTGCCCCGGATTCGGGATGACCTTCGAGAGCGGCAACTCGCGCACGGCGGTCGGCGTGGGAGCCGACAAGAGGCTGACCATCCCCGGCTGGGACTCGGATTCCTGCTGGACAATCCGGCTCCCGGCATCGCGGAACGACTTGCGGTTATTGAGCATGACTGACCTCCGCTTCACGCGCCTCACCTTCCAGGGCCTTTCCTTCGCGCGCCTCGCCCTCCGGCGCCTCGGCTTCCGGCGCCTGTCCCTCGCGCGTCCCGCCGTTCAGCGCCTCGGCTTCCGGCGCCTGTCCTTCGCGCGCCTCGGCTTCCGGCGCCTCGGCTTCCGGCGCCTGTCCTTCGCGCGTCCCGCCGTTCAGCGCCTCGGCTTCCGGCGCCTGTCCTTCGCGCGTCCCGCCGTTCAGGGCCTCCTCGACCTCCCTCGCGAGAGCGTGGAAGCTCTTGGCCGCATCCGAACGCGGCTCGTAGATCGTGATCGGGACGCCCACGGTCGGAGCTTCTCCGATCTTCACGGACTGCCGAATGACGGTGTGGAACACCTGGTGATCGCCGAGCGCGTTCAGCGACTCGAGCATGTCCCGAGCGAGGATCGTCCGGCCGTCGTAGAACGTCGGCAGGAGACCCAGGACGGCGAGTTCGGGGTTGAGCCTTCCGTGGACGGTCTTGATGATCTTGAGCAGCGCGGCGACGCCCTTCAGCGCGTAGTACTGCGTCTGGACCGGGATGATGACGCCGTCCGCGGCCACGAGGGCATTCAGCGTGAGCAGTCCAAGCGTGGGCGGGCAGTCGATGAAAACATAGTCGTAGCGGTCGACGACCTCGCTGCCGAGCTTGTCCCGGAGCACCATCTCGCGGCCGATCGCGGTGAAGAGCTCGACCTCCGCGGCGGAGAGCTCGATGGTCGCGGGCGCGACGTCGAGGTTCGGGGTCCTGGTCGGCTGGATGATGGCGGAGAGGCTGACGTTCGGATCCACCAGGACGTCCTCCAGGCCGCGCTCGAGGGTGTTGAGATCGACGCCGAGTCCGACCGAGAGGTTGGCCTGCGGATCCAGGTCGACGCACAGGACGCGATTGCCGGATGCCGCGAGAGCGCCGCCGAGGTTGATCGCGCAGGTCGTCTTGCCGACGCCGCCCTTTTGGTTCGCGATGGCGATGACCTTACCCAATCGCCTTTCCTTCCTCGCCCGTCCCGCGCAGCACAGGCGCGTCCGTCGCGTGGAAGCATCCGCGCCAGTGACGAACCGTCGATAGGATAGCGCCGGGCGCGATGGGTGCGCGAAGATCTGGGTCGCGCCTGCGACGCTGATGGCCTCGGCAGAGCGGCCCCGCCGCAGTCCGCGGCCGCGAGGCATGGCGGAAAGCGATAGCGCTTCGCGGACATGCGGTGCCGCGGCACGGATGAGACGGGATGAGAGGGAGCAGACGTTGAACACCCGAGCGCTGTCGAGCGCGCGGCTCGGCCGCATGCAGGACGTCATGGCCGGCCATGTCGAGCGCGGCGACGTGCCCGGTCTCGTCACGCTGGTCAGCCGGCGCGGCGAGGTGCATGTCGACGCGATCGGCATGAAGGCGGTCGGCGGCGACCCGATCCGGCGCGACACGATCTTTCGCATCTCCTCGATGACCAAGCCGATAGCCGCCGCAGCGACGATGATCCTGGTGGAGGAATGCAAGGTGCGGCTGGACGAGCCGGTGGATCGGCTGCTGCCCGAGCTGGCCGACCGCAGGGTCCTGAAGCGGCTGGAGGGGCCGCTCGACGACACCGTCCCCGCGGACCGGCCGATCACCGTGCGCGACCTGCTGACACTGCGTATGGGCTTCGGCATCGTCATGGCCCCGCCGGACACGTATCCGATCCAAAGGGCCATGCGCGAGCAGCTCCTCGGCCAGGGGCCGCCGAGCCCATCCACGCCACCTGCCCCGGATGAGTGGATCCGCCGCCTGGGGACGCTGCCGCTCATGCATCAGCCGGGCGAGAAGTGGATGTACAACACGGGGTCCGACGTGTTGGGCGTCTTGATCGCGCGAGCCTCCGGGCAGGCGCTCGAGGCGTTCTTGCGCGAACGCATCTTCGCGCCGCTCGGCATGAAGGACACCGGCTTCAGCGTGCCGTCCAGCGAGCTCGAGAGGCTCGCCACCAGCTACTGGACCGATCCCGAGACCGGGGCGCTCGAGCTCTATGACGCGGCCGAGGGCGGCCAATGGAGCCGCCCGCCCGCATTCCCGTCCGCCGGCGGAGGTCTGGTGTCGACCATCGACGACTTCCTGGCCTTCGGCCAGATGATGCTGAACAAGGGCAAACAGGGCAGCGAGCGCGTCCTGTCCAGGCCTTCGGTCGAGATCATGATGACCGATCAGCTGACGCCCGGGCAGAAGGCCGTGTCCGGTCTGGTCGCTGGCTACTTCGACCGTCACGGTTGGGGGTTCGGCGTATCCGTCGTCACCAGGCGGGACGACGTGGCAGGGACCGTTGGAAGGTTCGGTTGGGATGGCGGTCTGGGGACCTCCTGGTATTCGGACCCCCGCGAGGACATGGTCACCATCCTGATGACCCAGCGCGCCTGGACCTCACCCAGTCCTCCGAATGTCTGCCTCGATTTCTGGACCTCGGCCTACCAGGCGATCGACGACTGAGTCCGCCTCATGGCCGTGGGCCACTCCGGTTGCGCGGTTCGTGCACGGCGCAGCGCTGCCAGAAAGATCGTTCGACGTGTCGATTTCGGCGAGACTCGTTCGACGCGTAGGTAGAGCGGGGTTTCAGCCGGGTCGAGACCATCCGGAAGCCCCGCTCCGAAACAGATAAAAGCAGAAGGAGATGACGATGCGATTCATGATCCTGCTCAAGGCGGACAAGACCACCGAGGCGGGTGTCCTCCCGGACGAGAAGGTCCTCACCGAGATGGGGAAGTACAACGAACAGCTGGTGAACGCTGGCGTGCTGCTCGCGGCCGAGGGCCTCCACCCGAGCTCGAAGGGCGCGCGCGTGAGGTTCTCCGGAGCGAAGCCCACCGTGATCGACGGGCCGTTCGCCGAGGCGAAGGAGCTGATCGCCGGCTTCTGGCTTATCCAGGTGAAGTCGAAGGAAGAGGCGATCGAATGGGTCAGGCGAAGCCCCCTTGGCGGGGAGGCCGAGGTCGAGATCCGCCAGGTGTTCGAGGCGTCGGACTTCGGCCCGGCGTTCACTCCAGAGCTCAGGGAGGCGGAGGAGCGCCTGGGCGCGCAGATGGCCGCGAACGCGAAGTAGTAGCCGTGGCGTGCCCCGGCCGGCACCGGCGGACGTAGATCCTGAGGTCGTTGCCGTGACGACTGCCGACACCCATCGCGCGATCGAGGCGGTCTGGCGGATCGAGTCCGCCAGACTGATCGCCGGGCTCGCGCGGATCGTGCGCGACGTCGGTCTCGCGGAGGATCTCGCGCACGATGCCCTCGTCGCCGCGCTCGAGCAGTGGCCGGAGTCGGGCGTCCCGGACAACCCGGGCGCCTGGCTCATGGCCACCGCGAAGCATCGTGCGATCGATCGGCTGCGCCGAAGCAAGGTGCTCAAGCGCAAGCAGGAGGAGCTCGGCCGCGAGCTCCTGGCCCAGCAGGAGATGGCTGCGCCCGATCTCGATGCCGCGATCGACGATGACGTCGGCGACGACCTCCTGCGCCTCGTGTTCATCTCGTGCCATCCGGTCCTCTCGACCGAGGCGCGCGTTGCGCTGACGCTCCGCCTGCTCGGAGGTCTCACGACCGAGGAGATCGCGCGGGCATTCCTCGCCCCCGAGCCGACCGTCGCGCAGCGGATCGTCCGCGCCAAGAGGACCCTCGCCGAGGCGCGCGTCCCCTTCGCAGTGCCCCGCGGCGCCGAGCTCGCCGCCCGTCTGGCGTCGGTGCTCCAGGTCATCTACCTCGTCTTCAACGAGGGCTACTCGGCGACCGCCGGCGACGACTGGATGCGGCCGGCGCTCTGCGAGGACGCGATTCGCCTCGGCCGCATCCTGGCCGAGCTCGTGCCGAAGGAGCCGGAGGTCCACGGCCTCGTCGCGCTCATGGAGATCCAGGCGTCTCGCTCACGGGCGCGGATCGGCCCGTCGGGAGAGCCCATCCTGTTGCTCGATCAGGACCGCGGGCGCTGGGATCAACTCCTCATCCGTCGCGGTCTCGCGGCGCTGGGCCGTGCCGCGGCGCTCGGCGGCGCGCTCGGCCCGTACGCGCTCCAGGCCGCGATCGCCGCGTGTCATGCGAGCGCACGTACCCCGGCGGAGACGGACTGGACGCGCATCGCGGCGCTCTACGACGCGCTCGCCCAGGTCGCGCCGTCCCCCGTCGTGGAGCTGAATCGCGCAGTCGCCGTCGCGATGGCGTTCGGTCCGGCAGCGGGCCTCGAGCTCGTGGATCCGCTGACCTCGGAGCCGACGCTGAGGGCCTACCACCTCCTGCCGAGCGTGCGCGGCGACCTCCTGGACAAGCTCGGCCGCCTGGACGAGGCACATGTCGAGTTCGAACGCGCGGCATCGCTCACGCGAAACGCACGCGAGCGCGAGCTGCTCCTCGCGCGCGCCGCCGCGTGCACGCCCGAACCGCTGCCGCCGCAGCCGCGGTGAGGACACGGCGCGTCTCGCGGGCGGGCCCGCCGGGTGTCGAACCTGGGACCAGCGGATCATGAGTGCGGCCGAGCACGTCCGCCGCCATCCGCCCATGTGCGCGGTACCCCCTTGTGCCGAGGGCCGGCTGATCGGGCTTGGACTCCGCTGATCTCAGCGCGCGACCGTCTCCTCGCCGAGTTCTGCTGCCGCTGCCTTTCTTCACGGCGGCACGGTGCCATGGAGTTGAGCGTTCATTGAGCGAAATGCGACGGATGTTGACCAGTCGTTGAGCGCATCTCGATACACCAGAGGAGATGGACGGGTCGAGCGGGCCCTTCGCGAACGGGGAGTCAGATGACGCGGGATTGGATCTGGTCGAGCGACGCCCAGAGCGCGGCCGGCGACCTGGTGACCGCTACGTCCGGATCGTCCGACCGCACCAGCAGGACTTCACCCGCAAGGGTCCGGGCCATCTCATGGCGAGCGAGCACGTCCTCGCGCCGCGGACCGGGCTGGGCCGCGCGGCCGAGCGGGCGCGCCGCACGCTATTCGGCGCGCGCATCTCCACCG
>JALYKU010000204.1 GCA_030774595.1 Chloroflexota bacterium
GGGATGCCCTCCCGCGCGCAGAGACGCCGGTGCAGCGCCATCTCGACGTTCAGCGTCGCGTGCAGCAGACCAGCGAACGACGTCATGTCGGCGACCCGGGACGCACGTGCGGCCGCCAGTGCGAGCACGCGCGCGTAGTCGGTGAGGAAAACGTAGTCCTGCGCGAGGTAGTGAAGGAAACGTCTCTTTGGCAGCGTCCCGTCGCCGATGCCGCGAACGAAGGGATGCCGGAGGTTCGCCCGCCACGGCCGCATCGCCGCCCGCCTCAGCCTCGAAGAGGGCGTCAGCGCACGAGCTCCTCCGCCAACAGGTCGCGCGCGGCCGGCGCGCGGTCCGCGAGGCCTCGCGCCACCAGGAAGGCCGCGAAATCGGACCAGCGACGCTCGTCCTGCCGCTGCTCGACCGCGAAGAGCGGCACCGTCGCGTCGAACGCCAGCCGGTGGAACGCATCGTCGTGGTCGGGGTTCGCGCGAAGGTACGCGACCCAAGCGGATCCCGGGTCGGTGCGCGTCCGCTCGATGCCGGAGGCGATCGCGCGTCGAATATGGGCGATCTCGGTCCCGTGCGCAACGATGCCGTCGTCACGAGCGACGAGCACCAGCTGGGCGAACGGCGGGACGCCGTGGTCCGTGAGCTCGAAAACGCGGACCGGCATACCCAGGCACGCGGCCTCGATGACCTCGTAGTTGCGGAACGCGCCCATGACGGCGTCGACTCGATCGTCGAGAAGCGCCCGCGTGAAGTCGAAGCCGACGCTCACGAACTCCCACGATCCAGGCTCGAGCGCGGCGTGCTGCGCCATCGCCTCGAACATCGCGCGATCGAACGGCTCGACCGCGTACGCGACGCGGCGGCCGGCGAGATCGCGGACGCTGGAGACCGGCCCGTCGAGGCGGGTCATGAGGGTGTCGAGGACCGTGTCGATGAGCACACCGACGGCCCTGACCGGCAGGCCGCGCGCACGTGCGAGCGTGACGTTCGGCTGGTAGTTGAGGCACAGTTCGGCGTCGCCGTCAGCGACCGCGGCGAGCGGCTCGTCCGGATCGGCCGGGACGACGATCTCGCAGCCGTGATCGGCCGCATACAGCGGCGCGTGGTCGGGGTTCGGGAACCAGTCGAGGAGGAGTCGCATCAGCCACGTCGACGCGTAGCGCGGCCGACGAACGCGTAGAGGCCGGCTGCCGCGATGAAGGATGGGATCGTCGCGCCGACCGGCGACGCGAGGGGATACGGAAGGTGCAGCGCGCCGATGGCCGCTCCGAACACATCCTCCCACGGCCCGAACGTGGTCGGGCTGATCCACTGGTAGAGGACGAATCCCCCGGCCCAAAGGGCGATCGCGGGCACGTTGAGCGTGGCCCGCGATGGGAACAGCGCCTCGCGGTGGATACGTCCGGGCCGGACGATGAAGTGATGGGCGGCGATGATCGCGAGCAGCGGAACGAAGACCGAGCCGAGGAGCAGCAGGAAGCCTTCGTAGTCGCTCGTGCGCAGCACGATCGCCAGAAAGAGACCGATCGCGCCCACTGCCACGATGAGCGCCTGCTGGGGCACGCGGGCCAGCATGTTCTGCGCGGAAACGGCGGCCGAGTAGATGTCCGCGAAGCCCTCGTCGGTCTCGTCGACCAGCACGATGAGCAGCGCGACCCAGCCCAGCGCGTACGCGCTGAGCGCGATCACGAGCTGGGCATTGAGGTCGAGCGGATCCGTCTGGAGCGCGAGCACGAGGAGCACGCCGAGGGCGAAGAACGCCACGTTCGCGAAGAAGTAGCCGGCGAACGTTCCCCAGAACGATGCTCCCCGATCCTTCGCGAAGCGGTTGTAGTCGGCCACGAGCGGGAACCACGAGATCGGCAGCGAGACGACGAGGTCGACCCCCGCCCAGAACGAGAGCTCCCCGGTGCCCGTCGCGGCCAGGATGCTTCCGAGGTCGTACCGCGTCGCGACGAAGGCGAAGAGCCCGACGGTCGTGAGCAGCATCACCCACACGGCGAACCGCTCGAGCCAGCGGCGCACCACGACGAGCGGCCCTCCGAGGGCGAGCGCGGTGCAGAACACCGCGAAGAAGGCGGCCCAGACCGGATAGGCATCGATGCCGAAGGCGGCCCGCGTCAGCGCGTTGGCGAGCTGGGCCATGACGATGAGCTCGAAGCTCGTCCAGCCGATGAGCTGCACGACGTTCAAGAGCGTCGGCAGCGCGGATCCCGCGAGCCCCAGGGTCGCGCGCGTCAGGACCATCGTCGGCACCCCCGCGTCCGTCGAGAGGTACGCCGCGAGACCGAGGAGCGCGGACCCGATCGCGCTCCCGGCTACGATCGCGAGGAGCGCCTCACCGGTGCCGAGCCCCGGCACCAGGAACGCACCCGCGACGAGGACGAGGAGCCCGACGCCGAGGTCGCCCCACAGCACCGCGAGGTCGAGCGCGCCGAGGCGGCGCTGCGTTGTGGGAACGGGCTCGATTCCGCGCGTGACGGCGTCGGCGGCCGTGGCCATGACTTTCCCTCCGCCGGTATGACCCGGATCAGGTTCGAGGCGTCTGGGGGGAATCCCACTCTCAGCCTTGGTGTTGGTTCCAGGCTCCGCCTGTCGCCGCCGATTATGGCAGTAGCGCTGGCCGAGCTGCCGCAGGAGGCAGCCGCGAGGCGTCCTGCGGGATCGCAAACGTCGCGGCGGCGCGAGTGGTGGCGACGGGCGGAGCCCGGAAGACAGGTCTCCGGGCCGCTACACCTTCGGGCGCTTGCGGTGGTGATCGGTGAGCGCCTGGTACGCGCTCACCAGCGCGACAAGCAGCGGCTCGGAGAATGGTGGCCCCACCAGCTGCAGGCCGACGGGGAGGCCATCGGTGCCGAAGCCGCACGGGAAGAAGATCGCGGGAAGGCCGGCGAGATTGCCCGCCGGGATCAGAGGCGTATTGCCGACGGGCTTCTCGTCCGTGGCGGGCGTCGATCCGGACCCGGGCGGGCGCGCGCCGAGCGGCTGGTCGATCGCAGGCGCGGTCGAGGTGCGGCCCGCCGTGAGCAGGACGTCGACGTCGCGGAAGACCTTCGCAAAGTCGTGTTGGAGAAGTGTACGAAGCCGCATCGCGTGGAGGTAGTCGCGCGCGCGGATCTCGTCGGCGGCGCGCAGTCCCGCCTTCTGCCCCTCGTCGACCAGCGCATCCACGCCTCCGCCATCCACGAGTTCGCCGAAGATCGAAGCGCCCTCCGCACCGAAGACGGTCGCGACCATCGCGCTGTACGGGTAACCCTCCGGCAGCGTGGCCCGCGTGAGCGTCCCCACCCCGCGCGCGAACTCCGCGACGCCGGCCGCGAGCGCGCCCTGCGCAGTGGCAGCGGCGTGCTGCGCGACGTCCTCTTCGGCGTAGCCGACACGCGCCCGGCGCCCGGCATCGCCCGCGGCTTCCGAAGCGAGTGGGCGAAAACGGCGGCCAGACGCTGTCGGGTCCGCCCTGTCGCCGCCCGCCAGGGCGGCGAGCACCGTGCCGCAATCCTCGGCGCTGTGCGCGATGGGTCCGATCTTGTCGAGCGTCCACGAGAGCGCCATCGCGCCATGCCGGCTCACCAGGCCGTAGGTGGGCCGTAGCCCCGTGACGCCGCAGAAGGCGGCCGGAGTACCGATCGAGCCCGAGGTCTCGCTGCCCAACGAATACGCCACCAGGCCGGCGGCGACCGCCGCCGCGGAGCCGCTCGATGAGCCTCCCGACCACCTGTCCAGGTCCCAGGGATTGCGTCCAGGACCCTGCAGCGACGCGCTCGGATAACGGTAGGAACCGCCGCCCGCGAGCTCGACCATCGCGAGCTTCGCCGCGAGGACCGCGCCGGCGCGGCGGAGGCGCCGGATCGCCGTGGCGTCCTTATCGATGACCTGGTCCCGGTAGGGCGGGGCGCCCCATGTCGTCGGTGCTCCACGCGCGGCGAGGAGGTCCTTCGCGCCATACGGGATGCCCCAGAGGGCGCTATCAGATGCTTCCGGTCCGTTCGCGCGGTCGGCGCGCTCCGCCTCTCGTAGCGCGCGCTTTCGCATGACCGCCGCGACGGCGTTGTACCGGCCCCCCTCGCGCTCGAGCAGGTCGCAGGTCGCCAGAGCCAGCTCCCGCGCAGAGTAGTCCTTGCGCCGCAGCGCGTGCGCGAGCTCGGAGATCGTCGCGAAGCGGGCCGCGGCGCCCGGCGCATCCTCGTGGGTGAGACTCACGTCTCTGCCGAGCCATGACCGCGCGGGGCCTGCGCCAGGCGCCGCGGCTCTTCCACGCTGAAGACGGTGGGAGGCTCGACGTCGATGGGCACGGCGCGCGCCCGCAGCGCCGCGCGATTGCTGGAGACAGCCTCGCTCGCGAGTTCGCGCAGGCGCTCGGGATCGTCGCCGGGTCTTTCTTCGCTCACCGCTGGTGGATTATCTCGAAAGACCGGATCGCACCCTGGGCGGAGCTCGGGGCGAGGGCATCGCGCACCTTGGGCGGCGCCAGCGTCCCGCGCGATCGGCGCACCGGCTCGCGCGCGCGGCGGCGAACGCACCGTGCGCAGGTGCTAACGTGAGGCCCGGAGGTCTTGCGGATGCAGCAGCGGTATCCCACACGCGAGAGACCGCTGTCAGCCCGCGATTACGACCTGCCCGTCGGCTGGTGGGGCTGGAACTGGGATCCTCCGGTCCCGCTCTCCGTCACGCAGATCCTCGCGGCCGGGAACATGGACACCCGGGCCGCGGCACTGTGCTGGCTCGTTCTCGAGCACCATGGCTCACTCCTCATCGCCGCCGAGCAGCCGCATTCCGGAAAGACGACGACCTTGACCGCCTTCCTCGATTTCCTGCCCAATCGAACCAGGAGGGTGTTCGTGCGTGGCTGGTCCGAGACGTTCGACTACCTGCGGCACACCGACCCCCACCAGACGCTGCTCCTGGCGAACGAGCTTTCGTCTCACCTGCCTGTGTACCTCTGGGGACCCAAGGCCGTGAGGGTCTTTCGGACCCTGCGCCGTGGCTACGCGATCGGCTCGACGCTGCACGCGGACACGGCCGAAGAGGCGACCGAGCAGCTCGTGGGCGAGCTCGGGGTGGATCCCGCGGACCTGGCGTGCGTCGATCTTCTGATGGTCATGCGGATCTTCGCGGCGCCGCGCCGCGGGCTCGCGCGCCGAGTCATCTCGGTGCACCGGATGGCGTCCGGCGACGGCCGGCCCGCCGTGCTCCCTCTCCTCACGCGCGACGACGTGAGCGATCGCTGGGACCATGACCGCGCCGCCGAAGGCGAGCTGTTGGTCTCGCGCTGTGGCGGCGAAGCGGATGCCGCGCAGCACGAGCTCGATCGCCGTGACGTCTTCCTGCAACAACTGCTGCGCTCCCGATGCTGGAGCATTCCCGAGACCCGCGCGGCCCTCGCCGGATTTCGCGGCGAGACGGTGCCACACTCGATGCGAGGAGATCCGACTGAATGAACCGGCGCAGTGAACCGAGACCGGCGACGATCGGCGCCCTGCGCGAGGCGCAGGATGCCGGCAAGCTTCCGCGCAGCCGCACGGTGAAGGAGGAGCTCCGGGGGAACCTCATTAGCGCCCTCGCCGAGCGGCGGCCGCTCTTCGCCGGGATCGTGGGATTCGAAGCGACCGTCATACCGCAGATCGAGAACGCGGTGCTGTCCGGGCAGGACATCATCTTCCTCGGCGAGCGCGGACAGGCGAAGACCCGCATCGCGCGCCAGCTCATCGCGCTGCTCGATCCGGCGGTGCCCGCGATCGCCGGCTGCGAGATCAACGACGACCCGTTCGCGCCCATCTGCGCCGCGTGCAGGTACCGCGTCGCCAACGATGGTGACGCCGTCGAGTTGGCATGGCTCGCGCCGGACAAGCGCTACAGCGAGAAGCTCTCGACCCCGGACATCTCGATCGCGGACCTCATCGGCGAGGTCGATCCGATCAAGGTCGCGGAGGGCCGGTACCTGTCCGACGAGCTCACCATCCACTACGGCCTGCTGCCGCGCACGCACCGCGGGATCTTCGCTCTCAACGAGCTTCCCGACCTCGCCGAGCGTGTGCAGGTCGGACTCCTGAACGTCATGGAGGAGCGTGACGTGCAGATCCGCGGGTACAAGATCCGCCTACCGCTGGACCTCTTCGTCGTGGCGTCGGCCAATCCCGAGGACTACACGAACCGAGGCCGGATCATCACGCCGCTCAAGGACCGCTTCGGCTCGCAGATCCGCACGCACTATCCGCGCGAGATCACGACCGAGGTCGGGATCATGGAGCAGGAGCGCAACGCGTTCGTCGACGAGGGCATCACGACGACGGTCCCGCCGTACATGAAGGAGATCCTCGCCGAGCTCTCCCAGCTGGCGCGGCGCTCCCCCGAGATCTCGCAGCGGTCGGGCGTGTCGGTGCGCGTCACCATCGCGAACTACGAGAACCTCGTCTCGAGCGCGCTGAAGCGGGCGCTGCGGAACGGCGAGACGAGCGTCGTGCCGCGCATCAGCGACCTCCCGGCTATCATCGCCTCGACCGCGGGCAAGATCGAGCTCGAGTCCGTCGGCGACCTCACCGAGGAGCGCGTCATCGATCGGCTCGTCCAGCGATCGATCCTCAACACGTTCAACCGCACGTTCGCCGTCTCGGAGTTCGACTCGCTCCTGGCCGCCTTCCAGCGCGGCGCGACGATGCACGTCTCCCCCGCCCTGCCGAGCCAGGAGTACGTGAAGCAGGCGCTGCAGATCCCGGGGATGCGGGGCGCGATCGCGAAAGCGGGCGCCACGGGCAACCCGGCCGCCATCGCGGCGGCGGTCGAGTTCATCCTCGAAGGGCTGCACCTCAACCGCAAGCTGAACAAAGAACGCGGCGAGACCCGGTCGACCTTCAGAGCATGAGCGGCATGCTGGACGACGCTTTCTCCGCCGAGACGCGCTACTCGCGCTGGGATGGCACGCAGCGGCTCGAGGGTCTCGAAGCGGACGAGCTGCTGGGGGCGATGTCCGACGAGCTGCTCGCCGGAGGCGACCTCGAGGACGCCATGGCCCGCCTCGCGCGCTGGGGCATGCCCGGGCGCATGGAGGGCATGCAGGATCTGCTCGAGCGGCTCCGGGCCGCCAAGCGGCAGCGCGCGCAGCGTCACGGCCTGTCGGGGATCTTCGACGAGCTCAAGCAAAAGCTCGAGGAGGTGACGCGGCTCGAGCGAGAGGGGCTCGAGCGCCGGCGGGCGGCCGAGGCGCCGAACGAGGCTCTCCGCCAGGCGATGGATCGTCTCGCGCAGGAGCGCACGGCGCAGCTCGACGCGCTCCCCGACGACGTGGGGAAGGCGATCCGCGCGCTGAAGGACTACGAGTTCGTCGAGCCGAAGGCGGCGGAGAAGTACCAGGAGCTGCTCAGGCAGTTGCAGGAGCAGGTGCTCGGCTCGTACTTCAAGAACATGCGCGACTCGCTGCAGGACCTGACCCCTGAGCGACTCGAGCGCACGCGCCAGATGATCCGCGACCTGAATCGGGCGCTCCGCGAACGGATGGAGGGAGGCGACCCGGACTTCGAGGCCTTCCAACGTCAGTATCCCGAGCTCGCGGGCAACGCCAAGGACTGGGACGAGCTGCTCCGCCAGCTCGCGATGGGCATCGCCGCCATGCGATCGCTGTGGAACAGCATGTCGAGCGAGATGCGCGACCAGCTGGAGCAGCTGCTCGGCGCCGCGTTCGAGGATCCCGCGCTTCAGGAGGCGATGAACGAGCTCGCGGACACGCTCGGCCAGCTCATGCCGACGGAAGGCTACGAGCACGATCTCATGGGGAACGAATCGATGTCCCTCGCGGAGGCGCTCGGCCTCATGGACGAGATGAACCGCCTGTCCGACATGGAGGACATCGTGGGCGCGGCAGAGGATCCGAGTGACCTGCGCGGGCTCGACCCCGACGACGTCGGGCGTCTCGCGGGCGCGAACGCGCGTCGCTCGCTCGACGAGCTCTCGAAGATGAGCGAGCTGCTCGAAGAGGCCGGATTGATCCGCAAGGACGGAGACCGCTACGAGCTCACCCCCCGCGGGATACGCAAGATCGGGCAACGTTCCCTCGAGGAGATCTTCTCGACGCTGAAGAAGGACGCATTCGGCAGCCATCGTGCGCGCTCGCGCGGGCGTGGCGGCGATCCGACGGACGAGCTCAAGAGGTACGAGTTCGGCGATCCGTTCCTTCTCGATCTCCCGGGCACCATCCGGAACGCGGTGATCCGCGAGGGCGCGCGCACGCCGGTGCACCTCGCCGCCGAGGACTTCGATGTCTACCGCACGGAGCTGCTCACCCAATCCGCCACCGCGATCCTCGTCGACGTGTCCCGGTCGATGCTCTTCCGCGGCTGCTTCCTCGCCGCGAAAAAGGTGACCCTCGCCCTCGATTCCCTCATCCGTTCGAGCTTCCCGAAGGACGACCTCTACATCGTCGGCTTCTCCGCGTACGCGACGCAGCTGAAACCCGCGGACCTGCCGCGGCTCACGTGGAACGAGTACGTCTACGGCACGAACATGCAGCACGCGTTCGAGACGGCGCGCACGCTTCTCTCGAGGTCACGGGGGAAGAACAAGCAGATCGTTCTGATCACCGACGGCGAGCCCACGGCGCACTTCGAGGACGGCCGAGTGCGCTTCGCCTACCCACCAACACGAAGGACGTTCGAGGAGACGCTGCGGGAGGTCGTCCGCTGCACGCGCGAGGGCATCACCATCAACACGTTCATGCTCGCGCGGGGCCACTACCTCGTGGACTTCGTCAACCAGATGTCCAAGATCAACACCGGTCGCGCGTTCTACGTCGAGCCCGAGCGCCTGGGTGAGTACGTCCTCGTCGATTACGTCTCGCGAAAGCGCCGCCGGGTCGCATGACCTGGGGTCCTCAGGAAGGCGGCTCGATCCTCACGGTACCCACCCCGAGTAGGTCTGAATGATGTGGATGCTCGCCAGAGCCTCGACGGAGGTGTTCGTGTAGCGCGTGTCTTTGGCCACGTCGCCGCTGAACTGCGAGAAACCCTGGACGATCGCTGACACGTCGAACCCCGGCAGCTTCATCCAGGCCGCGAGCGAGACGGCCCAGCCGAGCCAGCCCAGCACGGGCAGCTGCTCGAAGATCGTGACGGCGATGAACATCAGGACGCCGAGGAGCAGCGTCACCGCGGCGTCCTCAACGCGTCGCCAGATCCTCCGTGCGGATGAAGCCCAGCGCCCGGCGCCACGCGTCGTCGCATTCCTCGCGGTGCTCCGCGGCCGACCTGTCGAAGAACGAGTGCGGGGCTCCCGGATACGCGACGAGGTGATGGCTGACCTGGTTCTCCTCGAGCGCCCGGCGGAACGCGTCGACATCGTCGCTCGTGATCGAGGCGTCGGCGCCGCCGAACAGCCCGAGCACGGGTGCGCGCATCCGCGCCGCGTTCTCGGCGGGCGTCGCTCCGGCCTCACCTTCGCGGCGGTTCAGCCGACCGTAAAAACCGATGACGCCGGCGAGCTCGTCCTGCTCGGCGGAGGCGTTGAACGCGGCACGGCCACCGAAGCAGAAGCCGACCACGAACATACGCTGCGTCTCGGTGGCGCCGCGGAGATGCCCCGCCGCGGCCGCGATGTCCGCCTGCACGCCGGCAGACGTTGTCTTCGCGGAGTGCGCGCGGAAATCGAAGTCGTCGCCGCGGGGCTCGACCCCCGCCGTGCGGCCGAAGTAGTCGAACGCGATCGCGTTGACGCCCGCCTGCGCGAAGCGCTCGGCGAGCTCCTCGTAGAACGGATGGAGCCCTCGCACGTCGGGCGCGATCACGACGCCGGCTTCACCGGATTCCGCCCGCGCGAGATACCCGCGGAACCGGGTCGCGTCCTCGCTGGTGAGGACCACCGACTCGCCGCCCGCGCCGCCGGAGATCGGCGGCACATCAGGCGGCAAGGGCGGCGGTCGGGAGCCGATCGGGTGACACATGTTGCCGCGCAATGCTGCCACGCGGACGAGGGACTCGCAGACCAGTTGGCGCCGACGGGGTCTTGAGTCGATCGCCGGCGGCCGCGGTCGCGACGACACCCGAAGTTAGACTCGGCCGATGCCCGACCTCAGAGAGCGCGTCGCCGCGCGCCTCGCGGAGATGGCGCCGTATCTCGAGCGCTCCGGTGGCCGGGCTGAGCTCGTCGACGTGGAGGACAACGTCGCGCGCATCCGCTTCGAGCTCACGCGGCCGGGGCCCAGCCGACTCGTCGCCTCGCTCCAGATGAAGAGCGGGATCGAACGGATCCTGCGCAACGACATCCCGGAGCTCGCGGGCGTCGAGGCGATCAACCTCCCGCCGTACACGCTCGAGGGCTGGGACCAGGCCGACCACACCGGGTAGTCCGGGGAACGCCGTGCCGAGCGCTGCCGCCTCTCGCGGTCACCGGTCCTGGAGACGGATCCGCGGGGCGGCGCCCATATCGTAGTCGCCCATGCGATCGGGGCCGAGCTCGATGAGGCGCTCGCGCGCGGCACGCGCCGCGGCCACGAGCCCAGCGACGTCGACCCCCTGGCACGACGGCACGAACGGCTCGAGGCGCCGGATGCCCTCCTCGAGGAGCACCGCGGCGCCGTGGAAGTTGCCGCGTCTCCAGTGATGGAGACCCACGCCGACCTGGAGGATGCCGTGGTACAGATCGCGGACCGGGGTGCGCGTCTCGCGCCACAGCAATTCGAGCGTTTCGTGCTGCTCGAAGAACTCGCCCGCGTTGAACTGCCGCACGCCTTCGACGAGCGCGGCCGGCGGCGGCTCACCGCAGCGCGCCAGCAGCGGTTCATCCTCGACGCCGCCGGGGACGCGCTTGGGCGGCCGCGCCGCTTTGCGCTGCCTCGCGGTGGGATCGGGCGCGTCCCCTACGCGATGACCTTCCTGAACCGAAGCTCGTCCTCGATGAGCTCGCGCACCGCCGGGTTCTCGAAGCTCGCCGCGAGGTCCTCCGCACGCTCCGCGAACGCGACCTTCACGCCTTCGCGCAGGTCGTTGGCCGCGGCGAGGAATCCGCGCGGCAGGGCGTAGATCCGGGTGTACTGGAAATGCCAGATGGGCCCCGTCTTGCCAAGCTGGCGTCCGCTGAGCCGAATGCCGTGCTCATCCTCACCGACGATCTCGGTGTGCTTGGCGATCTCGCGCCTCGCCGTTTCCCGCACCTCGGGCGTGACGTCGGCGGGCAGCGGGAATACGGCGACATCCTGCGCGCTCACGGGCAGGGCGATGGTACCCTTTGTTCCTGCTGGAGGGACCGCGCGAGTGGGCTCCGGACGATTGGTTCCGAAAGGACGACGATCGAGATGACCTACATCATCACCGAGCCCTGCGTTGACGTGAAGGACGCCAGCTGCGTCGACGTCTGCCCCGTCGACTGCATCTACACGACGGACGCAGACAACATGTTCTACATCCACCCGGACGAGTGCATCGACTGCGGCGCCTGCGAGTCCGTCTGCCCGGTGAGCGCGATCTTCCCCGAGGACGCGGTGCCGGAGAAGTGGAAGAACTACGTCGACATCAACAAGGAGTACTTCAACAAGTAGGGCGCTCCGAGCGCTGTGCTCCCGCATCCGACCGCCTCGGGTGAGCGAGACGACGTGCTCCTCGTGCGGCTCCCCGTCGGCGAGGACCGAACATTACGCACAGAGGTTGAAGTAGCCGGCACAGAGATCGCGCCGCTCGTGCTCCGTATGCCATCCGCTGGCTCCGGCCTTCCGGACGCGTCGGCGGCGCTGGAGTTCGGTATGTTCCGCGGTCTGCGAGGCGACGTACTCGCGCTTGTACGCCGTGACGCGCTCGATGTTCTGGACGTGGTAGCCCTGCTTGGGGGCGAGAATCTCAGCCTTCTCTTGGCGTAGTACTCCCACATCTGCTCAAGTGTCCGGACTCGGTTCGCGACGTAGTTCGCTCGGATCGTCGCTGCCTGGCGGGCGGCATTCGCCGCGTTCCAGGCTCACGATCGGGCAATCGCCTCGGCCCGATGCCCGGCCTCACAGGCGAGTTGCCACGCGAGCCGAGCTTCGCGGTGGGCCAGGTAGTTGGCTCGGTTCTTCGCGGCGTACTCGGCCTTGTGAGCGGCGTAGTGCGCAGCGCGCGCGGCTTTGGTCGAGCTCGTCGGTGCGTACGTGTACGCGAGCGGCTGGCCAGCGCGAAGTGGAGGCGGGCGCGAACCGGACGCATCGTGCGGATAGCACCCGCTGTGGACGACGCCGGCGCCGCGGTGCGCGCGCCTCCGGGCGCTCCAGCGCGCACGCCCGCGTGGATAAGGGGCACAGATGTGTGGATAAGGGAGCCGGCACTGTGGAAAGACACTCGACTAGGCATCGGCGGCGCCTTGGGCGGCCGTGGCGCGCGGACTGCACGCTCCGGCTCGCACGAGAGGGCCGCCGACGTGGTAAGCGCCGGCGGACCGGCGAAGGAGTCCACAAGTGGGTGCTATCCGCGTGATGCGTCCGGCGCCGCTGACCCAGCAGGAGCGCGATGCCGTCGACGACATCTTCACCATCGCCGCGCACCACGACCGCGAATGCCAGAGGGCGTGGCAGGTCATCAGTGACGCCCTTATAAGCGTCCCCGGCAGGACCGCCACGGTGGACTCGCTCGAGATCGAGGAGCAGCTCTACCACTGGGAGTCCGCGGTGAGCGAGCTCCACGGGACGATCGCGCGCGCCGCCCTCGAACGCGCCCCGCTCCTCGGTCTCTTCGACGGCGACATCCTCGGTCTCCATGGTGGGGAGCTCGCGCGGCTGCTGCGCCCGATCTTCGAGGAGGCCGGCATCGCCGATCGCTTCGTCACGTCGTCTACCTCGGCGAAGATCGAATCGTTCGAATCCGAGCGAGAGTGGCGCGACAAATACAGGCGCGAGCAGGAGAGCCGGCCATGACCGTCGATTCGGTCACGTCAGCCCCGCTGCCCCTCAGCGACCACGAGCTCGAGGTCGCGGCATTCCTGCTGGATGGCTCGCCACGATCGGCGGCGCGCATGTTCCACGCGAGCGCGAGGAGCCTCGTCGCGCTGAATGAGCGGGCGTACCGCATGCTCGACGAGTCCCGGCCTGTTCTCGACACCGAGGAGCTGCGCGCCCGCGCGGGTATCCAAGGCGACGAGGACGGCCCGGAGCGCCGGCGGGACTTCACGCTGTGGATGCTGAGCCGCCTCGAGCGCTTCGCGCTCCTCGGTGTCTGTGACGGCTTCGACGTGCGCGACGACAAAGGCCAGGACGTGGCCTGGGTGACGTTCTCGCACGTCAACCGCGCCGCCGACATCCTCCCGACGCGACTGACCACGTACGCCAACGTCCTGGTCGGTCAGATCGCGCGCCGCTGGCGCGACAAGCGCGAGCCGAGCAGCCCCGAGAGGGTGTCGGCGAGGTGAAGGCCGCAAGCGTCAGGGGAGATGGACGCCCGCGGCCCCGTGTACGTCAGTCGCGAGGTGCGCGAGGCACCTGATACGGGGCGTCCCCCGCGCGATGCGGCTGACTGCACCGCGCCGGGTGGCCCCGAAGGGAATGGCCGGAGTTGTCTTAGCTGACCTCGAGGTAGCGCAGCGCGTTCGGTGCGATGACCCCGAGCCGGTCCGGTAGATCGCGAACAGTCCGCGCTGCCCGACGGGGTAGCGGTTCGTCGCGCCGAAGAGGTGCGGGACAAGCTCGACCTGCATCCCGAGCCGGTCGACGATCGTGGAGCCCTTGAGGTCGCCGGCGATCATCACTTTGCTGCCCGTTGTCGTCGTGCTGGCGACGGTCGAGTAGCGCCTGACCGGCCCGAGCATCGCAGCGCGCCCTGATGCGCCGGTGCGTAACGGCCGCCGCCGATCTGTCAGCTCGCCCTGACGGTGGCGGGCTATGCGCGTCCCCAGATATCGCCGACCGTGTAGCCGAGTGGGAACGGGTCCGTGGCATCGAGCACGTAGGTGCTGATCCCGGTGATCCAGGCCTGGCCGCTTATGGTGGGCACCACCGCGGGATAGGGTCCGACCGACGTCTCGCGAACGAGGCGTCCGCGGAAGACCGTCCCGAGGATGCCCTCGTGGACGAAGTCCTCCTGCATTCGGAGCTTGCCGCGGGCATGGAGCGTCGCCATCTTCGCGCTCGTTCCCGTGCCGCAGGGCGATCGGTCGAGCGCGCCGGTCCACGACCCGGGGCGCTCCCAGTCGACGGTGCCGGTCGAGATCGTCACCGCGTTCCGCATGCTCCCCTGCGCGGTGAGGGCCGGGCCAGAGAGCATCGAGATCGTCGGGCCCACGAACTCAGGGTTCTCGGGATGGACCACCGGCAACTGCTCGCGCGCCGCCGCCCTGATCATCTCGCTTACGCGCGCGATGTCGTGTCCCTCGTCGGGGGTGAGCCGCAGGCCGAACTGCTCCGCCTGCGCGATGACGTAGAACATCCCGCCCCAGGCCACGTCGACGGCGACCGTACCGAGGTGCGGCACCTCGACGCTCCGATCGAGGTGGACGGCGAAGGACGGTACGTTCTCGAACGTCACCGAAGTCACCTTGTCACCGCCGACCCGGGCCGTGACATGCACGAGGCCGGCGGGCGTGTCGAGCGCGAGCTCCGTGGTTGGCTCCCGCGCCGGGAGCATGCCCGTCTCGAGGAGCGCCGTCACCACGCAGATCGTGTTCGACCCCGACATCGCCGGGTACTCGGTCTGCTCCATGACGATGAAGCCGATGTCCGCCTCAGGCTTCGTGGACGGCAGGACGAGGTTGCAGCAGAGGCCCGGGTAGCCGCGCGGCTCGCTGAGCATGAGCTTGCGCAGGCCGTCGGCATGCCTTTCGAGGTGCAGTTTCTTCTCGAACATCGTCGCACCCGGGACATCGAAGACACCGCCGACAATGACCCGACCGGGTTCGCCCTCCGCGTGGACATCCACCGCTGACACCATCCTCGCGAACCGCACGTTGCTCCTCCGATTCGCGATCTCGGTGGACCCAGCCCGTGCACGCGGCGCGCGACGAGGATAGTGCTGCGGGACCGCCGCGAATGGTCCGGAGTTCCGCATCGAGCGTCTCGCTCTCACATGGCGTCTGGCGGGCGTTGCGCTCCTACAATCGGTCAGGATGCACGAGCGGCACGAGGAGCGTCGGCTCGTGACGTGCCTGTTCATCGACGTGGTGGGCTCGACGGAGCTGACGATGCGGCTGGGTCCGGAACGCCTGAAGAACGCGCTCAAGGCAGCGTTCTCCGAGCTGCGCGCGGTGATCGTCGCGCACGGCGGAACGGTCGAGAAGTACATAGGAGACGCGATCTACGCTCTGTTCGGCGCCCCGGTCACCCCATGCGGACGACCCCGCGGCGAGCTGGCCCCATCCCCCGGTGCGCAGTGGTGGTACCTCCGGGTGTACCGAGCGCTCGCGCTGTCTCTCGGGCGGAACTGGCGCGAGCTCGAGGCCGAGCGGCGCGAGCTGCACGCGCTCGGCGGGAATGGGGCGCGGGCGCTTTCGGCGTTGGCCGAGGCGCTCGACGAAGAGCATGCGGCCGCATCCGGAGGTCCTTCACCGTCGCACGCCGGCCTACGCGCCCTCGGCTTCTTCGGCTGGAGCGAGCTGCTCGCATGGCGTGGCTGACGAAGGCGGGCGGAGCCGCGGCGCCCACCACTCGGCGGCGAAGTTGAGCGCGTGACGAGCCTCTGGCTTTCCGCGGACCCCGAGCCTCGGCGGCCGCCGCTGGAGGCCGACGCGAGCGCCGACGTGGTGATCGTCGGCGGCGGCATCGCCGGCGTGGCGACCGCGCTCGCTGTCGCGGAGCGTGGGGCGTCCGTCGTGCTCCTCGAAGGTCGCGGGATCGCGCACGGCGCGAGCGGAAGGAACGCCGGCTTCGTGCTCGCCGGCGTCACCGAGAACTTCGCGGCAGCGTGCCTGCGGTACGGCGAGGATCGCGCGTGGCGGGTGTGGGAGGTCACCCGCCGCAACCGCGTCCTGCTGCGCGACGCCGTCGAGCGCCACGGGATCGCGTGCGACCTGCGCTGGTCCGGCTCGCTGCAGCTGGCCGGCGACGGCACCGAGTGGGAAGAGATCCGCCGCGGCGCCGACGACCTTCGATCTCGCGGCGTCGCGGTGACGGTCGACGAGGCGCTCCGCGCCGCCTGCTACGCGGAGGATGGTGAGGTGGACCCTGTGCGCCTCGTGCGCGGTCTGGCGCGCGCCGCCGAGGCCGTCGGCGTGCGGATCCACGAGGACAGCGACGTGCTCTCGGTCGATGCGCACACCGCGCGGGCGGCGCGCGGGACCGTGCGAGCGGCGTCCGTCGTTGTCTGCACGAACGCCTACACTTCCCACCTGCTTTCGCTGCGGGTGCGCCCGGTCCGCGGGCAGATGCTCGCGACGGGGCCCGCGCCGCGACGCTACTTCGAACGGCCCACCTACGCCAACCGCGGCTACCGCTACTGGCGCCAGACGCTCGAAGGGCGGATCCTCGTCGGCGGGTGGCGCGACCTCGCGCCGGACGTCGAGGTCGGCCTGCAGGAGGATCCGACCCCGACGATCCAGGCGGCGCTCGAGTCGTCCCTCGTCGAGCAGGGCATCGACGCGCCGGTGACCCACCGCTGGGCCGGGATCATGGGTTTTTCGCACGACGGCCTCCCGTATGTCGGCCGCCAGGGGTCCGGCCCGTTCGTCGCCGCGGGCTTCACAGGACACGGGATGGGGTTCGCTCTCGCCGCGGCGGAGATCGTCGCGGCGGCGGTCGCAGGACGCGCGCACGCCGACGCCGAGCTCTTCGACCCCGACCGCGCCTGACGCGGTCGAGCGCATGACCGGCGCGACGCTGGCTAATCCTCGATCAGCTTGCGCCCCGGATACCCGGCTTCCAGCTCGTGCCAGTAGCTGATCCGGTCGCCTTCGCCGAGCTTCCAGCAGAGGTAGACCTCGCGTCCGGCCTTTCGCATGCGGAAGTCGATGAGGCCGATGTCGAGATCCTTCACCTCGACGCCGAGAGCCGCGACCTCCGCGATGAGCGCGCGCAACTCGCGGGCGACGAGCTCCGACGGGCGACGATCGAATGCCGCCTTTCGCCGCTTGATGTCCTCGAGGAGTGGCCGCACCTTCGGCAGCAGGCGCGCCGCTTCGGCGCGGGTGAACACGGGCATATCCTCATCTTGCCACGGCGTGGCGACGGGAGGTATCCATGGCGACATACGTGCTCCTCACGAAGGTCAGCGCGGCGGGAGTGAAGACGCTCCAGTCCAATCCCCGGCGGATCAAGGAGGTGAATCGCGAGATCGAAGCGCAGGGCGCGCGGGTCGTCGCGCAGTACGCGACCCTCGGCCGCTACGACTTCGTGAACATCGTCGAGGCCAAGGACACCGAGACGATCGCGCGGGTCTCCGTGAACCTGGGCGCCCGCGGCACTCTCTCGATCGAGACGCTCTCCGCGATCCCGGTCGAGGGGTTCATTCGCGCGATCGCCAAGAAAGCGAAGTGACCGTACCAGCGGGCGGCGGCCCGGTCCTGCCGCCCGGCTATCCGGAGGTCGCGCGGACCCCCGAGGATCGGGAGCGCTTCGCGCGGCTGTACGACGACCTCGTGCGCGTGATCGGGTTACCGCCCGCAGACGCGCTCGTGCACGCGGCGACACAGTTCCAGCTCGGTTTCGACGTCCGCGGACCGTTCGAGAAGCGCAAGCGCCGCGCGAAGGTGGTCATGGGTACGTCCGCCGATCGCCGCGAGGAGCGCTCTCCCCTGCCGGATCTCGAGCCGCCAGGCTAAGCCGGGACCGGCTCCGCCAGCAGGTCGGCCGCGCCCCGGACCGGCGAGTCGAGAGGTATGTCCGCATCCGTCGTGACGGGCACGGTGCGACTCCACCGCAGAGAGCGCCCCAGGCGCTCCGACAGCGCGAGCGCGCAACGCTCCGCGATGTCCATCATGGATGCGCTCGTCCCGAGCCGGGACACCGATGCCACCTCGTGCGCGAAGCCGCAGGGGACCATGCGTCCGAAGGCGTCGAGATCCGTCGAGACATTAAGCGCGAAGCCGTGCGTCGTGACGCCGCGCGAGACGCGCACGCCGATGGCGGCGATCTTCGCCTCCCGGCCATCGGCAAGCTCCACCCAGACGCCGGTCTTCCCGGCGATCGTCCGCGCGCTCACTCCGTCCATCGCGAGCGTGTCGATGAGCGCGCCCTCGATGGATCTCACGTAGGCCACGAGGTCCGGCGCGTCGCCGAGGTGGAGGATCGGATAGCCCACCAGCTGCCCCGGGCCGTGATACGTGATGTCGCCGCCGCGATCCACGCGATATGCGGTCGCGCCCCGCGCGCGAAGCTCCTCGGGAGAGGCGAGTAGATGGTCGAGCGAGCCGCGCCGGCCGATCGTATACACCGGATCGTGCTCGAGGAGCAGCAGGCGTTCGGTCGCGCCGGCGCGGACCCGCGCCGCGAGCGCTTCCTGCAGACCCCAGGTCTCCAGGTAGGGCCGACGGCCCAGCCACGTCGCGTCGATGACGCGTCGCTGGGGCACCGGCGGTCCCCCAAGGCTTTCGGGCGCCAAGGAGCTCGCGGAGCTCACGGGCCCCCTCGCGAGGCGCTC